>NZ_VWWG01000112.1:0-21506 GCF_011753085.1 Burkholderia sp. Tr-862 | reverse complement strand
CCGGTTTGCCGGGCGCGACCGGATTCGGCGCGCCGGGCAAACCGGCGCCGGGCCAGTCGGTCGCGTCCGCTTCACGCACCGCGCGCGTGTCGGGCCACAACAGCGCAGGCCGCACCGGCTGCCCGGCCGCGTCGATCAGCACGACGCCATGCATCTGGCCGGAGAAGCCGATCGCGGCGACCTGCTCGCGCTCGGCGGCCGGCAGCCGTGCCGCGGCGCGCACGAGCGCCTGCCACCACACATCGGGCGCGATTTCGGCCCAGCCGGGCTGCGGCGAAGACAACGCATAGGGTTCGCTCGCAACCGCGCGCTCGACGCCGTCGGCATCGAGCGTGACGAGTTTGACGGAGCCGGTACCGAGGTCGATTCCGAGCAGGCGCATGGCTGAATGGCGTAGTCGAGTAAACGGATATCGATGATAGCGGGATCGCGACATGCGCCCCGATTTGCGCGGCGCTTTTGCCGCCGCGGCAACGCGAAAACGCGGCCGCGCGCGGCGGCTTCACGGGGCTGCATCTTGCGCGTGAAAACGGCCGCTCGCGGGTTAACCCCGCACGATTTTTCGCAGGTCGTTTTTGCCACTATGCCGCAGTGCCGATACACACCATAAAGCCGGCGATATTTGACACGGGGGTCCGCACTATTTTGAAGGGCTATAAAACCGGGGAACCTCACTCCAGCGGCGTTTCCCGATGATCTTCCCCCTGTTGCATGCCGAAACGGCATATCGAACCAGCAAAGAGCGGAATAGAACCCAGCGCTCTTGTTGCGATGGTGCATTCCGCATAACTTCGTACCACCCTGAAAACGAGATCATGGAGTGAGACAGATGCAATCGAACACGGTCCATCCGTGCGATGAGGTGCTGCCGACCGGCAAGCTTGTTACGCTTGGTCTCCAGCACGTCCTCGTCATGTACGCCGGCGCTGTCGCCGTGCCGCTTATCGTCGGCGGCGCGCTGAAGCTGCCGAAAGACCAGATCGCGTTCCTGATCAGCGCCGATCTGTTTTCGTGCGGCATCGCCACGCTGATCCAGACGCTCGGACTGTGGATCTTCGGGATCCGCCTGCCCGTCATCATGGGCTGCACGTTCGCCGCGGTCGGCCCGATGATCGCGATCGGCACCAACCCCGGCCTCGGCATTCTCGACATCTTCGGCTCGACCATCGCGGCCGGCATCATCGGCATCGTGCTCGCGCCGATGATCGGCAAGCTGCTGCGGTTCTTCCCGCCGGTCGTGGTCGGCACCGTGATCGCGGTGATCGGGCTGTCGCTGATGGAAGTCGGGATCAACTGGGCCGCCGGCGGCGTCGGCAACCCCGAATACGGCAGCCCGGTCTATCTCGGCCTGTCGCTGCTCGTGCTCACGCTGATCCTGCTGATCAACAAGTTCGGCCGCGGCTTCCTCGCGAACATCTCGGTGCTGCTCGGCATCGTCGCCGGCTTCGTGATCGCGTTTGCGGTCGGCCGCGTGAATACGGACGGCGTGGCGCTCGCACCGTGGGTCGGCTTCGTGATGCCGTTCCACTTCGGCCTGCCGCACTTCGACCCGCTGTCGATCGCGACGATGGTCACGGTGATGTTCGTCACGTTCATCGAATCGACCGGCATGTTCCTCGCGGTCGGCGACATGGTCGATCGTCCGGTCAACCAGGACCGCCTCGTGCGCGGCCTGCGCGTCGATGGCCTCGGCACGCTGATCGGCGGCATCTTCAACTCGTTCCCGCACACGTCGTTCTCGCAGAACGTCGGCTTGATCGGCGTGACGGGCGTGAAGAGCCGGTTCGTCTGCGCGACGGGCGGCGTGATCCTGGTGCTGCTCGGCCTGTTCCCGAAGATGGCGCAGGTCGTCGCGTCGGTGCCGCCGTTCGTGCTCGGCGGCGCGGGCATCGTGATGTTCGGGATGGTGGCGGCAAACGGCATCAAGGTGCTGTCGAAGGTCGACTTCGTGAACAACACGCACAACCTGTTCATCGTCGCCGTGAGCGTCGGCATGGGCCTCGTTCCGGTCGTGTCGCCGCACTTCTTCTCGAAGCTGCCGCCCGCGCTCGCACCGATCCTGCACAGCGGCATCCTGCTCGCGTCGGCCTCCGCCGTGATCCTGAACATCGTGTTCAACGGCGTGAAGGGCGAGAAGGACGCGCGGTGCGAGATCCGCCGCGCAGGACATGACTTCGACGGACGCCCGGCCGACGTGCATCACTGATCGGTCCGCGGCGGACGCCCGGCGCGAGACGGCAAGCAAAAAACGCCACGGCAAGCCGTGGCGTTTTGCTTTGCGGGGAGGACGGCAGCGGGGATGGCGGTAATGCCGGTGACGGCGGTAATGCCGGTGATGCCTATGACGGCGGGGATACCGGTGACGGCGGGACGGTGACGGCGGTGATGGCGCTACGCAGTCGCGACAAACCGGCCGCCCAAAAGAAACGCCACGGACTTTCGTCCGTGGCGTTGTCGCATCCCGGGGACCGCGACTTCAGCGAGCCGGTGCGGTCGCCCGCCCCTGCCCGCCGTCGTGCTTACCCGTTCGTCGCTGTGGCCGACGCAGGCGCCGGTGCGGCCGGCTTGTCGTAGTCGACCGTCTGGTCCGGCGCGCGCGGCGTCTCGCCGGCTTGCTGGATCCAGCCGCCGCCCAGTGCGCGGTACAGCGTGACCAGGTTCGTCCAGCGGGCCAGACGCGCGTTGATCAGCGACTGCTGCGCGGTGTACAGATCGGTTTGCGCGGTCAGCACCGACAGGTAGCTGTCGACCCCGTTCTTGTAGCGCAAGTCCGACAGATCGAAACGACGCTGCTGCGCGTGCTCGTTGCGCTCGAGCGCGGCGATCTGCTGGTCGTACGTGCCGCGTGCTGCCAGCCCGTCCGAGACTTCGCGGAACGCCGACTGGATCGCCTTCTCGTAGTTGGCGATCTCGATGCGCTTCTGCACGTTCGCGAGGTTCAGGTTCGCGATGTTCTGGCCGCCTTCGAAGATCGGCATCGTGATCTGCGGCGCGAACGACCACGCCGCGGTGCCGGCCTTGAACAGCCCGCCGAGCGTGGGGCTCCCGGTGCCGAACGCGCCCGTCAGCGAGATGCGCGGGAAGAACGCCGCGCGTGCCGCGCCGATGTTCGCGTTCGCGGCCAGCAGCGTCTGCTCGGCCTGCATCACGTCGGGGCGACGCGTCAGCAGGTCCGACGGCAGGCCGGCCGGCACGTCCGTCAGCAGGTTCTGCGCGTCGAGCGGCATACCTGCGGGCAGATCGTCCGGCAGCGGCTCGCCGACCAGCAGCACCAGTGCATTCAATGCCTGCGCACGCGCGCGCGCCTGGGCCTGCTGGTTCGACAGCGCCTGCTCGACCACCGTCTGCGCCTGACGCAGCTCGAGCTCGGAGCCCGTGCCGTTGTCGAACTGCAGCTTCGTCAGGTCGTACGACGCCTGCGCGGTCTTCAGCGTGTTTTCCGTGACCTTCAGCAGGTCGTCGGTCGACAGCAGCGTCAGGTACTGATCCGCGACCTGCGACACCAGCGAGATCTCGGTGGCCTGCCGTGCATACGACGTCGACAGGTACTGCGCGAGCGCCTGATCCTTCAGGCTCTGCACGCGGCCGAACAGATCGAGCTCCCACGACGCGGACAGGCCGACGTTGTAGGCGCGCGAGATGTACGGCGCACCGGTCTGCGAAAGGCCCTGCGGCACGCGCTGGATATTGCCGGTGCCCGTGCCGTCGAGCGTCGGGAACAGGCCGGCGCGCGTGATCTGGTACTGCGCGCGCGCCGCCTCGATGTTCAGCACCGCGACGCGCAGGTCGCGGTTGTTCTTCAGCGCGATCTCGATCAGCCGCTGCAGGCGCGGATCGACGAAGAATTCGCGCCAGCCGATGGCGGTCGCCGCCTGGCCGTTCGCGCTGCGCGCGCCGGCAGCACCCGGCTGCGTCGCATAGACGCCGTCGGCCGGGTACGCCTGCGCGACGGGTGCGTCGGGCCGCTTGTAATGCGGCGCCATCGTGCAGCCCGTGGCAAGGAGCGCGACCGCGATTGCAGTCAAAGCGTGTTTTTGCATCATCACTGTCCCTTGTTGCCTTGGTCGCCGTTGCCCGGCTTCTCTTCGTGGCGCGCGTGCTCCTGAGCCAGGCGCAGTGCCTCGTCGGCATCTTCCTTCTCGCCGCTGAAGATCGCACGGATCTTCACGAAGAACATCGGAATCAGGAAAATCGCGAGGAACGTCGCAGTGAGCATCCCGCCGATCACGCCCGTACCGATTGCGTGCTGGCTCGCCGAACCCGCGCCGTTGCTGATCGCGAGCGGCATCACGCCGAGAATGAACGCGAGCGACGTCATCAGGATCGGACGCAGCCGCTGACGCGCCGCTTCCAGCGCGGCCTCGATCGGCCCCATCTTCTCGGTCACCTGCAACTCGCGGGCGAACTCCACGATCAGAATCGCGTTCTTCGCGGACAAGCCCACGGTGGTCAGCAGGCCGACCTGGAAGTACACGTCGTTCTCGAGGCCGCGCATCGTCGCCGCGAGCAGTGCGCCCACGACGCCGAGCGGCACCACCATGATCACCGAGAACGGGATCGACCAGCTTTCATACAGCGCCGCGAGACACAGGAACACGACCAGGATCGAGATCGCATACAGGATCGGCGCCTGCGAACCGGACTGGATTTCCTGGAACGACAGGCCCGTCCACGAATAGCCGATACCGACCGGCAGCTTCTTCGCGAGCCCTTCCATCGCGGTCATCGCCTGACCGGTCGACTTGCCCGGTGCGGCCTGACCCTGGATTTCCATCGCCGACACGCCGTTGTAGCGCTCGAGCTTCGGCGAACCGTACGTCCAGTGACCGCTCGCGAACGCGCCGAACGGCACCATCCCGCCCGCCCCGTTGCGCACGTACCAGATGTTCAGGTCTTCCGGCGTCATCCGGAACGGCGCGTCCGACTGCACGTACACCTTCTTGATCCGGCCGTCGGTATCGAGGAAGTTGTTCACGTACTTCGACGCCCATGCGATCGAGAACGTCTGGTCGATCGCCTCCGCCGTCACGCCGAGCGCGTTCGCCTTCTCGCGATCGATGTCGACCTTGTACTGCGGCGTATCGTTCAGCCCGTTCGGACGCACGCCCTGCAGCGTCGGATCCTTCGCGGCCATCCCGAGCAGCTGATTACGCGCGGCCATCAGCGCGTTGTGGCCGAGACCGGCGTTGTCCGTCAGCTCGAAGTCGAAGCCGGCGGCCGTGCCGAGTTCCGGAATCGACGGCGGGTTGAACGGGATCACCATCGCGTCCTTGTAGCCCGCGTAGCGGCCGAACATCCGGCCGATCAGCGCCTGCACCTTCTGGTTCGCGTGCTGACGCTGCGAGTAGTCCTTCAGGCGCACGAACACCAGACCGGAGTTCTGGCCGCGGCCGGCGAAGCTGAAGCCGTTGACCGTGAACGCCGATTCGACGATTTCCTTCTCGTCCTTCAGCAGGTAGTCGGAAATGTTCGCGAGCGTCCGCGCGGTCGTTTCCTGCGTCGAACCCGACGGCGTCTGCACGATCACGAACATCAGGCCCTGGTCTTCATCGGGCAGGAACGACTTCGGCAGGCGCACGAACAGCAGGCCGACCGCGACGATCACGACCAGATAGATGATGAGCCAGCGGCCCGAGCGCTTGATCACGTGGTGCACGCCGACGTGGTACTTGTCGCGGCTGTTGTTGAACGTGCGGTTGAACCAGCCGAAGAAGCCCTTCTTCTCTTCGTGATGGCCCTGCGGGATCGGCTTGAGGATCGTCGCGCACAGTGCGGGCGTCAGAATCAACGCGACCAGCACCGACAGAATCATCGCCGTCACGATCGTCAGCGAGAACTGACGATAGATCGCGCCGACCGACCCGCCGGAGAACGCCACCGGCACGAACACGGCCGACAGCACGAGCGCGATCCCGACCAACGCGCCGGTGATCTGGCCCATCGCCTTGCGGGTCGCCTCCTTGGGCGACAGCCCCTCTTCCGCCATCACGCGCTCGACGTTCTCCACCACCACGATCGCATCGTCCACCAGCAGGCCGATCGCGAGCACGAGGCCGAACATCGACAGCGTGTTGATCGAGAAGCCCACCAGCGACATGACCGCGAACGTGCCGAGCAGCACGACCGGCACCGCGATCGTCGGGATGATCGTCGCCCGCAGGTTCTGCAGGAACAGATACATCACGAGGAACACGAGCACGATACCTTCGAGCAGCGTCTTGACCACTTCCTCGATCGACAGCTTCACGAACGGCGTCGTGTCGTACGGATACTTCACGACGAGGCCGTGCGGGAAGAACGGTGCGAGCTCGTCGATCTTCGCGCGCACGGCCTTCGCGGTCGCCAGCGCGTTCGCGTTGGTCGCGAGCTGGATACCGAGTGCCGCGGTCGGCTGACCGTTGTACTTCGTGTCGAAGTTGTAGTTTTCGCCGCCGAGTTCGATCTTCGAGACGTCCTTCAGGCGAACCTGCGAGCCGTCCTGGTTGACCTTCAGCAGGATGTTGCCGAACTGCTCGGGCGTCTGCAGCAGCGTCGATTCGGTGATCGTCGCCTGCAGCACGGTGCCCGGCTTGGCCGGCGTGCCGCCGATCTGGCCGCCCGCGATCTGCACGTTCTGCGCGGCGATCGCGCTCGACACGTCGACCGGCGTGAGGCCGTAGTTCGTGAGGCGGGTCGGGTCGAGCCAGATCCGCATCGCGTACTGCGAGCCGAACAGCGTGACGGTACCGACGCCGTTCAACCGGCTGATCGGATCCTTCACGTGCGACGCCACGAAGTTCGCGAGATCGTACTTGTTCATGCTGCCGTCTTCGGAGTTGAAGGCGAGCACCAGCAGGAAGCTGCTGCTCGACTTCGTCACCGACAGACCAAGCTGCTGCACGACCTGCGGCAGAACCGGCGTCGCGAGCGACAGCTTGTTCTGCACCTGGACCTGCGCGATGTCGGCGTTGGTGCCCGGCGCGAAGGTCAGCGTGATCGTCGCGTTGCCCGAGTCGTCACTCGTCGACGACATGTACAGGAAGTTGTCGAGACCGCTCATCTGCTGCTCGATCACCTGCGTCACCGTGTCTTCCACGGTCTTCGCGGAAGCGCCCGGGTAGTTCGCGGTGATCTGGATCGATGGCGGCGCGATCGTCGGATACTGCGAGATCGGCAGCGTGAAGATCGCCGCGACCCCGGCCAGCATCAGGATGATGGCGATCACCCACGCGAAGATCGGGCGATCGATAAAAAACTTTGCCATGAAACAGGCTCCCTGTTATTTCGCGCTCGAAGCAGCGGCGGCGCTCGCCGGCGCTGCGCCCGATGCGGCGGCACCCGAGGCTGCGGCACCCGAGGCTGCGGCACCCGAGGCAGCGGCGGCGGCCGGCGCGGTGGATGCGGCTGCACCCGATGCGGCATCGGCGGCCGGCAACTGCGCGGCGACCGACTTCACCGTCGCGCCCGGACGAACCTTCTCGACGCCCTGCACGATCACGCGGTCGCCCGCTTGCAGGCCGCCTTCGACGATCCAGTTCTGACCTTGCATGCCGGTCGTCTTCAGCGGACGCGGCTCGACCTTGTTGCTCGCGTTCACGACCAGCGCGACCGCCTGGCCCTTCGCGTCATGCGTGACGCCGATCTGCGGCACCAGGTACGCGTTCTCGTTCACGCCTTCCTCGATCCGTGCGCGCACGAACATCCCCGGCAGCAGCACGCGGCCCGGGTTCGGGAACACCGCGCGGATCGTCACCGAGCCCGTCGTCTGGTCGACCGTCACGTCCGAGAACTGCAGCTTGCCGGCGTCCGAATAGGTCTTGCCGTCCTCCAGGATCAGCGATACCTTCGCCGCGCCCGGGCCGCTCGTCTTCAGGCGGCCGCTCTGCACGTCCTGGCGCAGCTTCAGCCCCTCGAGGCTCGACTGCGTCAGGTCGACATAGACCGGATCGAGCTGCTGCACCGTCGACATCAGCGTCGCCTGGCTCGCCTGCACGTAAGCGCCCGGCGTGACTTGCGAAATGCCGACGCGGCCGGTGATCGGCGACACGACGTCCGTATAGCCGAGGTTGATCTGCGCGGTATCGACCGCTGCCTTGCCGGCCGCGACGTCCGCCGCGGCCTGGCCTTGCGTGGCCACCGCGTTGTCGTATTCCTGCTTGCTGACCGCATTCGCGGCCACCAGCACCTTGTAGCGCGCGACCAGCGCGTTCTGCGTGACGAGGTTCGCCTGCGCCTTCGCGAGCGTCGCCTTCGCGCTGTTCAGCTGAGCGATGTACGGTGCCGGGTCGATCTTGTAGAGGCGCTGGCCGGCCTTGACGTCGCCGCCTTCGGTGAATTCACGGCGCAGCACGATGCCGTCGACCCGCGCGCGGACCTGCGCGACGAGGAAGGCGCTGGTGCGGCCCGGCAGTTCGGTGAAGACCGGAACGGATTGCGGCTGGACGGTGACGACACCGACTTCCGGCGTTTGCGGCGGCGGTGCCGATTCTTTTTTTCCGCAGGCAGCCAGGAAAACCGCGGCTGCCGCGACAGTGATCAAGCGGTATGGAACCCGTTCGACGCGCATGGAGCGACCTCTGTTTGTAACCAATGGAATGAGTGCAGCGCCCCGCGGGAGCGCAACACGGATGCGCCTCGCGGCGCAGATCGAACACCTGAATTACTGGACTGCTGGATACAGCAAGTCGGCACGAGACCTGCATGCCGACGAGATGCCGCGAACTGCGGACTGGTACTTTGGCGGGAATCAGCAGAGTGGGATATTAACTGATTGCCACTTGGGCCATTCGATCGTAGGGTGGTATTGTATATACATTCACGAATGTATGTAAAAAGCCCGATCGCCCGTCGCGACCCGCCCAATCTTACGAATTATTTCCAATCGAGAGCATAGCGGCTCCCGGAGACGGCGACGAGGGTTGCAGACCCTATATTCACCTACGATCGATCCATTCAGGCCTGCACATGGTCAGACGTACCAAGGAGGAGGCGCTCGAGACGCGCAACCGCATTCTCGATGCCGCCGAACACGTATTCTTCGAGAAGGGCGTGTCGCACACTTCGCTCGCGGACATCGCCCAGCACGCCGGCGTGACGCGCGGCGCGATCTACTGGCATTTCGCGAACAAGAGCGAGTTGTTCGACGCGATGTTCGACCGCGTGTTCCTGCCGATCGACGAGCTCAAGCGGATGCCGCTCGACGCGCCCGGCGGCAATCCGCTCGACAAGATCCGCAAGATCCTGATCTGGTGCCTGCTCGGCGTGCAGCGCGACTCGCAGTTGCGACGCGTGTTCAGCATCCTGTTCATGAAGTGCGAATACGTCGCGGACATGGAGCCGCTGCTGCAGCGCAACCGCGCAGGGATGAGCGAGGCGCTGCACGCGATCGATGCCGATCTCGCGGGCGCCGTCCGGCTCAAGCTGCTGCCCGAGCGGCTCGACACGTGGCGCGCGACGCTGATGCTGCACACGCTCGTCAGCGGTTTCGTGCGCGACATGCTGATGCTGCCCGACGAAATCGACGCCGAGCAGCATGCGGAACAACTCGTCGACGGCTGCTTCGACATGATGCGCTACAGCCCGGCGATGCTGAAGACGGGCGACTGACGGGCGCCCCGCCGACGGCGCGACATGCGCCGTTTGATCGTCATCGGCCGGTCGATCCGGCCATGCGCGGGCGGGCAGCGCCGCGCCGCCAGAGCGATTCCTCTACTTTCCCCGATTCGCTCAGGCCGCCTTCGCGCGTTGCGCGCGGGCCCGCCGGTTCGACGCGGCCACCGAATCGCGCGTCGGCATCGCCGCGCCGCCGAGTCCCGCGATCCATGCATCGGTCGACATCACGGCCGCGAAATTCGACTGGAACACCACCGTGTACGCGCGGTGAATCTCCTCGGCGCTCGCCGCGCCCGCTTCGTTCTCGTACGGCAACGCACCGGTTGCGTCCGTCAGGTATTCGACGGCGAGCCCCGCGTGCGCCGCGTGATAGACCGTCGCCGCATTGCAGTTGTGCGTCATGTAGCCGGTGACCGAGAGCGTGTCGATGCCGTGCGCGTCGAGCCACGCGGCGAGATCGGTGCCGGCGAACGCGCTGGCCTGCGCCTTCACGATCAGGTGCGCATACGGCCGGTCGGCGACGACCGGATGCAGCGCGACGCCGTCCGTGCCGGGCGCGAAGATCGGCGCACCCGCCGGCGCGACGTGCTGAACGACGATCACGGGCACGCCGGCCGCATGCGCGGCGTCGATCGCGCGGCCGATGTTCGCGAGCGATGTGGCGACGGGCGGATACTCGATCGGCAGGTTGCCCGTCACGTATTCGTTCTGGACATCGATCACGATCAGGGCACGGCGGGAAGCGGAAGGCGATACGGCGTTCGACATGGCAGGCTCCGGGTTCGGCCGCGCCGCCCCGCTCCGGAACGGGGCGGACAGCAGCGCGATGGGATGCATTGTCGGATCGCATCGCGCTTGAGGACAGTGGCCCGATAGCCATTCTTCGATAGAATCGGGCCATCGCCATTCCGGAGCCCGTCATGCGCGCCGCTGCGTCGTCCGTTGCCCCCGCCCCGACCGTCGTCGCCGTGATCGCGTACGACGGCATCAGCCCGTTCCACCTGTCGGTGCCGTCCGTCGTGTTCGGCAAGGAGCGCGATGCGGCCGCGACGCCCGCGTTCGAGTTCCGCGTGTGCTCGGCCGAGCGCGGCCCGCTGTCGACGACGGGCGGCTTCACGATCACCGCGCCGCACGGGCTCGACGCACTCGACGACGCGGACATCGTCATCGTGCCGGCGTGGCGCGATCCGGCCGAAGCGCCGCCGGACGTGCTGGTCGACGCGGTACGCGCGGCGGCCGCGCGCGGCGCGCAGGTCGTCGGCCTGTGCCTCGGCGCGTACGTGCTCGCCGCGGCCGGGCTGCTCGACGGGCGCCCGGCCACGACGCACTGGGCGTGGGCCGACGACTTCGCGCAGCGCTTTCCGCGCGTGAAGCTCGACCCCGACGTGCTATACGTCGACGACGGCAACCTGATGACGTCGGCCGGCACGGCCGCGGGGCTCGACTGCTGCCTGCACGTGGTGCGGCGGCGCTTCGGCTCGAACGCCGCGAACCAGATCGCGCGCCGTCTCGTGATCCCGCCGCACCGCCAGGGCGGGCAGGCGCAATACGTGCCGCAGCCAGTCGCCGCGCATCCGCGCGACGCGCGACTCGCGGGCCTGCTCGACTGGGTGCGCGCGCATCTCGATGCCGCACACAGTGTGGATTCGCTCGCCGAACGCGTACTGATGAGCCGGCGCACGTTCACGCGCCACTTCCGCCAGGCGACGGGCACGACCGTCACCGCGTGGCTGCAGGCCGAGCGGCTCACGCGTGCGCAACATCTGCTGGAAACCACCGGACAATCGATCGACGCGATCGCGCAGGCGGCCGGCTATGGCTCGAGCGTGTCGCTGCGCCAGCATTTCGCGGGCGCGCTCGGCACGTCGCCGTCGGCATATCGGAGGGAATTTCGCGGCGCCGGGCCCGACGCGCGGCGCTAGTGGCCGCCGCGCCGCCGGCGCTCGGCCGGGCGACGCGCTAGCGAGCGCAGCCGCTCAGGCGCCGTTGATCCAGCGCGCCGCATACAGCAGCAACGCGACGAACACGATGATCGCCGCCCACGCCCAGACGGGCAGCGGGCCGGATTCGCGATGATGAACGGCGCTCGCGGCGCGGCCGCTCAGCGCGCTGCCGAGGTGCGACGACAGCGGACGCTTCGCCGCGGCCATCAGCGACGCGGGCCGCAGGAACACATGCTGGCGACGCTGCGGGCTCGAGCGCGCGCGGTTCGGCACGAGACCGTGCTTCGCCTGCACGACCGCGCAGAATTCGCGGAAGAAATCGTCGGTCCACTCGTGCAGCGCATTCTCGATCTGCCGCGCCGGCAACTCGGCAAGCGGCCCGCTCGCCGTCGCCCACACCACGTATTTGGTGCGCGTCGCGGCTTCGTCGTCGTCCGGCAGCAGCACAAGCTCGACCTGCCCGCGCAGCGCGCCGAGGCCGTCGGCCCGCGCCTTGAAGTTGAGCACGCGGCGCGGCTGCCCTTCCGCGTCGCCCTGCTCGCTCGCCGAATGCGCACGCACGTCGTAGCGCGCACGCAGCGGGCCAAGCGGGACCGTGATCGTCAGCGCGAACTCGCCGTGCGCGAGCTTCACGAACGATTCGCAATGGTCGAAGCTCGCCCGCAGCAACGCGAGATCCTCCAGTGCCTCCCGCACGACAGCCGGCGCGAGCGGTACGCGTAACGTGTCGGTCAGTTCCATGATGCCTCCCCGATGAACCCACGCCGTATCAGGACGTCTCGATGAGATTGTCGACCCGAGCGACATCGAAGGCGACGTAGTGCGCAAGCGCGGACGCGGTCTCCCCCGGTTCCTCGTAACTCCACGCGGCGTTCTCGATCACGCCGTCTTCGGTCTGCAGATGGAAATATACGGCCTGCCCCCTCAACGGACACGCCGTCGTGACACTCGACTTCACGAGCCGGTGCATGTTGACGTCGCCGCGCGGCAGGTAATGGATGTCCGGCAGGCCCGTTTCGCGCACGGTCAGTGCGCCCTGCGAGTCGGCGTACGTGATGCCGCGATGAATCACGCGCACGCGATGGCGGTTCGGCACGATTTCTAGGCGAGGGTCGGCGGCATCGGACATCGTTTCTTCTCCGGGCGGCGGCCCCGGCAGGCAAGCCGGGTACAGGAAACGAAAAAGCCACGGCACAGGGGCCGTGGCTCTCATTATGGGCGAAACTGCACCCGATTGCGCGACCCGACCGGGCCCGCGCGATCCGCTATTGCGTATTCCACCGGAACGCGGCCTTCGCGCCGCCCTTCGCACCGACCGTGACCGCGCGCGATTCGTCGCTGCCCTGGTACGACGCGTGAACGGTGTAGCGCCCCGGCGGCAGCTTCACGAGCATGTACGGGCCGCGCGCGTCCGTCTTCAGCAATTCGGTGCCCTTGGCGTCGACGATCCGCACATGGACGTCGGCCAGGAATTCGCCGCCCGGGCCGGTGAAGCGCAGCGCCAGCGGCCACGCCGCTTCGCTTTGCTCGAATGCCGTCGATTGATCCTTGCCGATGCCGCCCGACACATAGCTGACATCACCCTGCTGGCTCGCCGCAGGCAAGCCGTCCTGCTGGCTCGCCGCGGGCAAGCCGTCCGATTGCGCGTAGGCGCCGGGCGCGGCGCCTACGAGGCCGGCGGCGAGTGCCGCGGCGGCGGCAATTCGGGACACGTTGCGTAGATATTGCATGGCTCTCTCCTTTCGGGTCGGAACACAGCACCACGGGGCCGAACGCCGGCAGCGCCCGCGAGGGCCGGCGAAGCCGGCCCGCAACGGCCGCCGGTCAGCTCAGGTCGACCGGCACGAAGATCTGTGCATTATCGCGCTGAATCAGGAGAGCAAGACTGTTGCCCGCTCCCTTGACCGCATCGCGCAATTGCTCGGCGCTCGTGACCGGGCGGCCGTTGACCGCGAGGATCACGTCGCCAGGCTGGATGCCCGCGGTCGCTGCCGGGCCGCCGGCCTGCTGCACGATCAGCCCGTGCGACAGGTTGGCGGCGCTGCGCTCCTGCGGCGTGAGGGGCCGCACCGCGACGCCGAGGCGCCCCTGCTCGACCGGGCCGCCGTCGTTCGACGCCAGCTTCGCGTCGGTCATCGCGCCAAGCGTCACGCTGATCGACTTCTTCGACTTGTCGCGCCACACCTGCAGGTCGGCCTTCGAACCCGGCTTCAGGTTGGCGATCTGTGCGGGCAGCGACGTCGAGTCGGCCACAGGCGAGCCGTTCACCCCCAGGATCACGTCGCCCGGCTGCAGGCCGGCCTTCGCGGCCGGGCCGTTCGGGTCGACCGAGCTGACGAGCGCGCCGTCCGGCTTCTGCAGTCCGAACGAGCTCGCGAGCGTCTGGTTCAGCCCCTGCACGGCGACGCCGAGGCGGCCGCGGCTCACGTGGCCCGTCTTCACGAGCTCGTCCTTGACCTTGATCGCCTCATTGATCGGGATCGCGAACGACAGGCCCTGGAAGCCGCCCGTCTGCGAGTAGATCATCGAGTTGATGCCGATCACCTCGCCCTGCAGGTTGAACAGCGGGCCGCCCGAGTTGCCGGGGTTCACCGGCACGTCGGTCTGGATGAACGGCGTGTAGTTCTCGTCGGGCAGCGCGCGCGATTTCGCGCTGATGATGCCGGACGTGACCGTGTTGTCGAAGCCGTACGGCGAGCCGATCGCGACGACCCATTGGCCGACCTTGCTCTGGCCCGGGTCGCCGATCTTCACGGTCGGCAGGCCGCTCGCGTCGATCTTCAGCACCGCGACGTCGGATTGCTTGTCGGAGCCGACGACCTTCGCCTTGTACTCGCGCTTGTCGGTCAGCTTGACCGTGACGACGTTCGCGCCGTCGATCACGTGCGCATTGGTGAGGATGTACCCGTCGGCGCTGACGATGAAGCCTGAACCGAGGCTCGCGCTCGGCTGGTCGTCCGGCTGCGCGTCGCCGCCCATGCCCGGCACCTGGCCGTAGAAGTGCTTGAAGAACTGGTAGAACGGATCGCTCGGATCCATCGGCAGCTGCGGCTGCTGCACCCGTCGCGACACCTGCTTCACGACGTGCTTCGCGCTGATGTTCACGACCGCCGGGCCGTAGGTTTCGACCAGCCCGGAGAAATCGGGAATGCCGGTCTTCGCCGCGGCCTCGGCCGGCATCAGCGCCGCGGCCTGCGCGGGCGTGATGATCTGCGGATCGGCGCGGCGGGTGCCCGCGACATAGCCGGCGGACAGGGCGGCCGCCACGGCGACCGCGACGGCGCCGCGCGCAAGGAATCGGGTGTTCATCGTAGGACCTCCTCTTTGTTAGGACGCAGCGTAACGACCCTGACTTAAAGGAGGCTTAATCGACCTCAAGCGAGGCCTAGACCCTGTTCACGCTGGTGACGGGCGGGCGCCGGCGCCCGCGCGGCGCCGTGCATCATGCGGATTCGGCAGCCTGCGCCGGCATCTCGGCGTCGCGGAACACGACGCTCACGAGCAGGCCGCCCGCGGCAGCGTCGCCGAGCGACACCGTCGCGCCCTGCTGCGCCGCCACGCGCTTGACGATCGCGAGCCCGAGCCCGCTGCCCGACACGTCGGCGCGCGCCCGCGCGGAGCTGTCGCGGTAGAAGCGATCGAACACGCGCTCGCGCTCGTCGGCCGGGATGCCGGGCCCGCTGTCGCCGATCTGCACGCACGCGCGGCCGGCCGCGTCGCGCGTCAGCGACACGTCGATACGGCCGCCATCGGGGGTGTACTTCACCGCGTTGTCGAGCAGGTTGCCGAACATCACGCGCAGCGCGCCGACGTCCGCGACGACGGTCGCCGCGCGGGTCTCCTCGAAGCCGAGATCGATGTGATGCCGCTGCGCGAGCGGCGCATGCGCGGCCACGCATTCGACGAGCAGCGCCTGCAGATCGACCGGCTCGCGCATCGTCGCGCCGTCCGGCTCGGCGCGCGCGAGCGCGAGCAGTTGCTCGGTGAGACGCGTCGCGCGCGACACGCCGTCCTGGAGATCCGCAATCGCCTCGCGACGCGATGTATCGTCCTTCGCGCGGGCGACGAGCTGCGCCTGGATCTGCACGGCCGCGAGCGGCGTGCGCAGTTCGTGCGCGGCATCGGCGACGAAGGCCTTCTGCGTGTCGAGCGCCGCCGACAGCCGCGCGAGCAGCCCGTTCAGCGCGCGCACGAGCGGCTGCACCTCGAGCGGCAGGCCCGCATCGTGCAAGGGATCGAGCGCTTCCGGGCGGCGTGCCTCGACCGCGCGCGTCACGCGGGCGAGCGGCGCGAGCCCGCGCCCGACGATCACCCAGACCGCCGCGCCGAGGAACGGCAGCAGCACGATCAGCGGCCACAGCGTGCGCAGCGCGACGTTCGCCGCGAGCCGGTTGCGCACCGACAGCGGCTGCGCGAGCTGCACGACGTTGTCGCCGACGATCGCGCCGTACACACGCCATTCGCCGCGATCGGTGCGCTCGGTCGAGAAGCCGAGTTCCGCGCGCGGCGCGATCGGCGCGCGCGGATGCGAGAAGTACATCAGCACGCCGTTGCGGTTCCAGATCTGGATCACGATGCCTTCGTCGCCGTTGGTGCGCGAACCGAACACCTGCGAGAACGGCTCGGACGGCAGCGCCGCGGCGATTTCCTGCAGCTGGTAGTCGAACAGTTCGTTCGCTTCGGCGAGCGCCTGCCGGTAGATCAGCCAGCCCGCGAGGCCCACGCCGGCGACGACGATCGCGAGCAGCCAGATCAGCAATTGATGACGAATCGACCTCACGCGTCAGCTTTCCTTGACGACCATGTAGCCGAGCCCGCGCACGTTGCGGATCAGGTCCGAACCGAGCTTCTTGCGCAGCGCGTGGATGTAGACCTCGACCGTGTTGCTGCCGATCTCCTCGCCCCAGCCGTACATCTTCTCCTCGAGCTGGCTCTTCGACAGCACCGCGCCGGGCCGCGCCAGCAGCGCCTGGAGCAGCGCGAACTCGCGCGCGGACAGCGCGACGGGCGCGCCGTCGAGCGTCACCTGGTGCGACGCGGGATCGAGCGTCAGCGCGCCGTGGCGGATCAGCGATTCGCTGCGCCCCGCCTGGCGGCGGATCAGCGCGCGCATCCGCGCGCCCAGTTCGTCGAGGTCGAACGGCTTGACGAGGTAGTCGTCGGCGCCCGCGTCGAGCCCCTTCACGCGATCGGCGACCGCATCGCGCGCGGTGACGATCAGCACCGGCAGCGACTGCCCGCGCGCACGCAGCGTGCGCAGCACGTCAATGCCGTCGCGCTTCGGCAGGCCGAGATCGAGCAGCAGCAGGTCGTACGCCTCGCCGCCGAGCGCCGTGAGCGCCGCGTCGCCGTCCTGCACCCAGTCGACCGCGAAGCCGTCGGCGCGCAACGCCTTGCGTACGCCTTCGGCAATCATTCGATCGTCTTCAACAAGGAGAATCCGCATCGGAACCGGAACCCATGGGGCGAGTCAACATGGCGACCATTGTAGCGCCGCGAATCGCGCGCGCCGCCTGCAATGCAACAGAAAGGCGGATTGCAAGGAGCGTGTGCGCACTTGTCTCTACAATGTGCGCTCCGGCGCGCCGCGCGCCCTGCCCGAACCCCTGCATTTCCCGTATTCGCCCATGCCGATTTCCGATCTCTCCGCCCGGTTCGCGCCCCGCGCCCGCCTCTGCCTGCGTGCGGCCGCCGTCGTCGCCACCTGCACGGCCCTTGCGTTCGCACCGTCCGCGCAGGCCCGCAAGAAGCCCCACAAGGAAGCGCGCAAGACCGTCGTCGTGTCGCCCGCCGCGCGCGCGGCCGGCCTGCCGGCGTCGGTGCTCGTCGCGCTGCAGCGCGCGAAGGTGCCGGCATCGGCGATGAGCGTCGTCGTCGAGCGCGTCGGCGATCCCGAGCCGCTGATCGAATGGAACGCGAGCCGGCCGATGCTGCCGGCGTCGACGATGAAGCTCGTCACGACCTTCTCGGGCCTGTCGATCCTCGGCCCCGACTTCCGCTGGCGCACCACCGCGTATGCGGACGGCCAGGTCGATCCGGACGGCACGCTGCAAGGCAACCTGTACATCAAGGGCACCGGCGATCCGAAGCTCGTGCCCGAGGAGCTGATCGACCTCGTCGACAAGCTCCGCAAGGCGGGCATCAAGCGCGTGGCCGGCGGCCTCGTGCTCGACAAGAGCTATTTCGCCGCGTCGACGCGCGACCTGCCGTCGTTCGACGACGACGTGAGCGCACCGTACAACGTCGGCCCCGATCCGCTGCTGTACGCGTTCAAGGCCGTGTCGTTTACGGTGACGCCGGGTGACGACGGCAAGGTCGCCGTCGATGTGCTGCCGCCGCTCGCCAATCTGTCGATCGACAACCAGCTGTACGAAGGCAGCGGATCGTGCGGCGCGGCTGCCGCGGCCGCGCGTCCGACGCTGTCGGCCGGCAGCGGGATCATGACCGCGTCGTTCGCCGGCGACTATCCGCTGCGCTGCGGCGCGCGCACGACCAATCTCGCGATCCTCGATCACACGACGTTCTTCGCGCGCGGCTTCCTCGCGCTGTGGCAACAGGACGGCGGCACGATCGCGGGACCGGTCAGCGAAGGCAAGGTGCCGACCACCGCACGCCCGCTCGCCGTCCATCACAGCCCGGTGCTCGGCAGCATCGTCTACGACATCAACAAGTTCAGCAACAACGTGATGGCGCGCAACCTGTTCCTGACGATCGGCGCGGTCGCCGGCAAGCCGCCCGCGACACCCGAGCAGTCGAGCCGCGCGATTCACGCGTTCCTGCAGAAGAGCGGGATCGCGATGCCCGACCTCGCGCTCGAGAACGGCTCGGGCCTGTCGCGCGACGAGCACGTGAGCGCGCTGTCGCTCGCCGCGCTGCTGCAGGCCGCGAACGCGAGCCCGGTCGCGCAGGCGTTCGTCGATTCGCTGCCGGTCGCCGGCATCGACGGCACGATGAAGAACCGCCTGACCAACGCCGGCGTGCTCGGCAACGCGCACATCAAGACGGGCACGCTGCGCGACGTGCGCGCGATCGCGGGCTACGTCGCGGGCGCGGACGGCCAGAGCTACATCGTCGTGAGTTTCATCAACGACGATCACGCGGAAGCCGCGCGCGCCGCGCACGACACGCTGCTCGAATGGATCTACGCGGGCGCGCACTGACGGCGCACGTGGCGCGACGCGGCGCACCCGCGCACCGCCCGCGCGCTGCGCCATAAAACGGGGCCGCACCGCGCGGCCCCGTTGCACATGGTTTCCGTAGAAACCCTGTCCTCAGAGGGAACCCTCTACGCTGCCCTCTCGCCTAGCGCGTGGCGATTGCGTAGGCTGTTGGCCTGACCGATATCTACAACGGGCCATAGGCCCGGCCTCACGGCTTGCAGGGGAAAGGAGGAGACACGTCCATGCGATTCGACGTCGAATTGCTTCTGCTCGCGCTGGCGCCCGTCTTCCTGCTCTGCATCGCGTGGGAGGCCTGGCACCTCGCCCGCACGCGTGCGCAGGACCGTGTCTATGCGTGGCGCGACACGCTGTGCAACGCGGCGCTCGCGCTGATGCACCAGGGCGCCGACAAGCTCGCGTGGCTGTTCGTGATCCCCGTTTATGCGTACTGCTACGCACATTTCCGGCTGTTCACGTGGCACGACGGCTGGCTGTCGTTCGCCGTGCTGTTCATCGGCCAGGACTTCCTCTACTACGTGTTCCATCGCGCGAGCCATCGCGTGCGCTGGCTGTGGGCCGCGCACGTCGTGCACCACTCGTCCGAGCGGATGAATTTCTCGACCGCATTCCGGCAGAGCCTGATGTATCCCGTCGCGGGCATGTGGGCGTTCTGGCTGCCGCTCGCGTTCGTCGGCTTTCCGCCGCAGCAGATCGTCGGTGTCGTGCTGATCAACCTCGCGTTCCAGTTCTTCGTGCACACGCAGGCGATCGGCAAGCTCGGCTGGCTCGAATACGTGCTCAACACGCCGTCGATCCATCGCGCGCACCATGCACGCAACCCGCGCTACATCGACCGCAATTACGCAGGTGTGCTCGTGATCTGGGATCGCCTGTTCGGCAGCTACGTCGAGGAGTCGCCCGACGATCCGCCGCAATATGGAATCGTCGAGCCGCTCGGCTCGAACAACCCGCTCGTCGCGACGTTCCACGAGTGGGTGTCGATGGCGGCCGACGCGTTGCGCATCGACGGATGGCGCAACAAGCTGCGCGCGATTTTCGGCCCGCCCGAATGGGCGAGCGCTTATCATGCGCAGATTGCAGAGGCCGCGAACCAGGATCCGCGCGCCGTGCCGCTTGCGGCTGCGCGTGACCAATAAACCGTTTCAGCCAACGGCCGCCGCGCAGCCCGGAACCAGGCAGGCACGCGGCAGATGAGAAATACATCAGGCCATATCTACGAGGAGATCGAACGATGCAATCACAACAACACGCACCTTCCCGCCACCGTCAACGCATGCTGCGCACCGCGCAGGTCGCGATCGCCGGCGCCGCGCTCGCGCTGCTCGCCGCCTGCGGCGGCGGCGACGACAACAACAGCAGCGCGTCGAACACGCCGCCGTCGGGCGTGAAGATGCAGGTCGTGTCGTTCGGCGACAGCCTGTCCGACGCCGGCACCTACTCGCAGATCAAGCTCGGCTTCGGCGGCGGCCGCTTCACGACCAACCCGGGGCAGGTCTGGACACAACTCGTCGCGACCTACTACGGCGACACGCTCCAGCCCGCCAACCAAGGCGGCTTCGGCATCCCGCTGCAGGCGACGGGCGGCCTCGGCTATGCGCAGGGCGGCTCGCGCGTCACGCTGCAGCCGGGCATCGGCCACGCGGACGCAAGCGTGCCGAATTCCGACTACGCACAGGCGACGACGATCCCGATCGCCGACCAGGTGAAGCAGTACCTGTCGCAGCACGGCAGCTTCAACGCAGGCCAGATCGTGCTGCTCAACGGCGGCGCGAACGACATTTTCTACCAGGCGCAGGTCGCGCAAGCGCAAGGCAACACGCCGGCCGCTCAGCTCGCGGCGGCCCAGGCGATCGGTCTCGCCGCGCAGCAGTTCGCGGGCATCGTCCAGCAGATCGTCGCGGCGGGCGGCACGCACGTGTTCGTGTCGAACGTGCCGGACATCGGCGGCACGCCATTGGCCGTGTCGAGCGGCACGCAGGCCGCGTTCACGCAGTTGTCGGGGCTGTTCAATCAGACGCTCGCCGGCACGCTGGCCGCGCTGAAGGTCGACACGACCAAGTACGTGCTGATGGACACGTTCTCGTGGCAGGACGGCATCACGGCCAACTACCAGGCGAACGGCTTCACCGTGTCGAACACCGGCACCGCGTGCAACCTGGAGGCGATGATCAACGCGGCGAAGGCGTTCGGCGCACCGATGCCGAGCGCATTCGGCTCGTCGCTGTTCTGCTCGCCGCAGACCTACACGACCCCGAACGCGGACCAGACCTACATGTTCGCCGACACGGTCCACCCGTCGACGCACATGGGCGTGCTGGTCGCGCAGTTCGTCGAAAAGCAGATCGCGGCATCCGGCGTCGGCAAGTAAGCGCACCGAAGCCGTCGCGACGCGCCCCGACCGGATGCAGCAGGCCGGGGCGCGTCGCGAACCGCATCAAACGAAAACGCCCGACCGGTTCCCGGTCGGGCGTTCGTCCTTTCGGCGCGGGTATCGGTGCGCGGCTTGCTGCGGATTGCCGCGCTAGCGCTGCGCTTCGAACGCGGCCGCCGCGCGGCCGAGCCGGTCGTTGACCGCGATCCATTCGACGGTGTCCGGCAGCTTCTCGACGAGAATCCGCGCGACGTCCGCACGATCGAGCGCGCGCAGCATGCCGTACAGGTCGCGCGCATACGCCTGCGGATCTTCCGGCGCCGCGACGAAATGCACGCCGTCGGCCTCCGCCCAGCGTCCCGCGCGCGACGCGCGTGCGACGAGCGCGACGCGTTCGCCGTCGGTCTGCGCGGCCGCGAA
>NZ_VWWG01000111.1:0-21786 GCF_011753085.1 Burkholderia sp. Tr-862 | reverse complement strand
GCCGGTGCGGCCGGGTTCGCGCGCTGCGCCTGCGCCGGTGCGGCCTGCTGCATCGGCTGCTGCGCGGGCGGCGTGGCCTGGCGCTGCGTGACGGTGGAGTTCTGACGGCCGATGCTGCGCCCGCCGCCCATGCGCTTGGCCTCGGCGTCGAGCGATGCGAACGTGCCGGCCGTGAGCAGGCCGACCATCAGCAGCGTGCCGGCCCGTCGAGCCCACGGCTTCGACGGCTTGCTACGGTTGAACAACGAACGCGATTCGGACATCAGCTTCTCCAAATGTAAGGCGAATGTATGGGAAGAACCCCTTAGTACTTGGTTCCTAGGTGTAAAGCTACCACGCCACCTGACAAATTGTAATATTTGACGGCATCGAGGCCCGCTTGTTCCATCATCGTCTTCAGCGTGTCCTGATCGGGGTGCATCCGGATAGACTCAGCAAGATACCGGTAACTTTCAGCATCTTTCGCGAACTTGTCGCCAAGCCACGGTAATACTTTGAAAGAATACAGATCGTACGCTTTTTTCAGCGGATCCCAGACTTTCGAGAATTCCAGCACCATCACGCGGCCGCCGGGCTTCGTCACGCGGCGCATCTCGGCGAGCGCGGCGTCCTTGTGCGTCATGTTGCGCAGCCCGAACGCGACCGTGACCACATCGAAGTAGTTGTCCGGAAAGGGCGTTTTCTCCGCGTCGCACAGCAGCGACGGCGTCACGATGCCCTTGTCGAGCAGCCGATCGCGGCCGACGCGCAGCATCGATTCGTTGATGTCGGTGTGCCAGACTTCTCCCGTCGGCCCTGCCGCCTTCGCGAACGACTTGGTCAGGTCGCCCGTGCCGGCCGCGATGTCGAGCACCTTGAAGCCGGGGCGCACGTTCGCCTGCGCGATCGTGAACGCCTTCCACGCGCGGTGCATGCCGGCCGACATCAGGTCGTTCATCAGATCGTAGTTGCTCGCGACCGAATGGAACACGCCTGCCACTTTCTTCGCTTTTTCGGTTTCCTCGACGCTTTCGAAGCCGAAGTGGGTTTTACTCATCGCGTTGATCCTCAGTAAATGGCAAGACGGCGCCGAGCGGGCGCCGTCGCTTTCAGTGGCAGTGGCCGTGCGGCGCGGGTGCCGCCTGCATCGGCGCGTCGCGTTCGACGCCAGCCGCCTTCAGTTTGTCGAAATAGTCGCGCCACAGCGCGTCCTGCTGCGTCGCCAGTTCGTACAGCAGATCCCACGAGTAGATGCCGGTCGAATGGCCGTCGGAGAACGTCGGCTGCAGCGCATAGTTGCCCACGCCCTCGAGCGCGGTGATCGTCACCTCGCGCTTGCCGGTCTGCAGCGTCTCCTGGCCGGGCCCATGGCCGCGCACCTCGGCCGACGGCGAATAGACGCGCATCAGCTCGAACGGAATCCGGAAGTTCTCTCCGTTCGGGTACTGCAATTCGAGCACGCGCGACACCGCGTGCACGACGACGCCGGACGGAATCGGCGTCGTGGAAGTCAAACCGCTCATGGCTGCCTCGGATCGGTCGTTCGTTGAATTTCCTCGCGCACCGCATTGTGCAGCAGCGAGGCCTGCGCCGCGCGCGAGCGCAGCAGCGCCTCGGACACGCTGCGCTGGCGCGGCGCCCAGACGGGCTGCGGGAAATGGGCGTCATTCGAGAAGCGCGGGATCACGTGCCAGTGCACGTGCGGCACCATGTTGCCGAGACTCGCGAGATTCACCTTGTTCGGCTGCATCACGCGGCGCACGGCACGCTCCACCGCGTACACGATGCGCATCAAATGTGCCCGCTCGGGCTCGCCGAGATCGGAGAACTCGGCCACGTGCGCGCCCCAGATCACCCGGCAGAAGCCCGGGTAGTCGTGCTCGCCCGCCGCGAGGACGACGCGCAGCATGTCGTCCTGCCAGAGCACCTCGCCGCCGTCTTCACGGCAAAACACGCATTCCATCGTCGCTCCCATGTGGACGGGCGCCGGCGCTCGTGCGCCGGCGCCCGCTCATCCCAAGCCCGGCCGGGCGGTCGTCATGCCCGCATTAGACCAGCACGCGCTCGATCCCGCCATTGTTCGCGTGGGCGACATAGTCGGCCATCCAGTTCTCGCCGAGCACCTGGCGCGCGATTTCGACCACGATGTAGTCGGCCTCGATATTCGCGTCCTCGTTGTAGCGCGACAGGCCCTGCAGGCACGACGGGCAGCTCGTCAGGATCTTCACGTCCGGGCCGTTCGCGGCCGCGGCCGGCGCCGGCGCGTTGCCGGCCACGACCGGGATGCTGCGCAGCTTCGCGGCACCCTTGCGAATTTCCTCTTCCTTGCGGAAGCGGACCTGCGTGGAGATGTCCGGACGCGTGACCGCGAGCGTGCCCGATTCGCCGCAGCAGCGATCGTTCTTCTCGATCTTGTAGCCGTCCTTCTCCGCGCCCATCAGCTCGTTGACGAGCTTGACCGGATCCATCGTCTTGATCGGCGTGTGGCACGGGTCGTGATACATGTAGCGCGTGCCCGTCACGCCGTCGAGCTTCATCCCCTTCTCGAGCAGGAACTCGTGGATGTCGATGATCCGGCAGCCCGGGAAGATCTTGTCGAATTCGTAGCCTGCAAGCTGGTCGTAGCAGGTGCCGCACGACACGACCACCGTCTTGATGTCGAGGTAGTTCAGCGTGTTGGCGACCCGGTGGAACAGCACGCGGTTGTCGGTGACGATCTTCTCGGCCTTGTCGTACTGGCC
This sequence comes from Burkholderia sp. Tr-862, assembly GCF_011753085.1. Taxonomy (NCBI): domain Bacteria; kingdom Pseudomonadati; phylum Pseudomonadota; class Betaproteobacteria; order Burkholderiales; family Burkholderiaceae; genus Burkholderia; species Burkholderia sp. Tr-862. The sequence goes on along the minus strand of NZ_VWWG01000111.1, from coordinate 19,066 downwards.
CGAGCCGCGCTGCGGATAACCGCAGCACAGGTAGCCCGGCGGCAGCACCGTCTGCACGCCCGCTTCCCACAGCATCGCCTGCGTCGCGAGGCCGACCTGCGAGAACAGGCGCTCGGAGCCGCAGCCCGGGAAGTAGAACACCGCTTCCGAATCGACCGTCGTCGACTTCGGGTTGCGGATGATCGGCACGATCTTGTTGTCCTCGATGTCGAGCAGCGCACGCGCCGTCTTCTTCGGCAGGTTGCCCGGCATCTTCTTGTTGACGAAGTGGATCACCTGCTCGACGACGGGCGGCTTGCCGACCGTCGCCGGCGGGTGCTGCGTCTGCTTCGTCACGACCTTCTTCAGCATGTCGTTCGCGAAGCGCTGTACCTTGTAGCCGACGCCCATCATCGCGCCGCGCGCGATGTTGATCGTCTGCGGGTTGGTCGCGTTCAGGAAGAACATGCCCGCCGCATTGCCGGCGTTGAATTTCTTCTTGCCCATCTTGCGCAACAGGTTGCGCATGTTCATCGTGACGTCGCCGAAATCGATCTTCACCGGGCACGGCGTCGCGCACTTGTGGCACACCGTGCAGTGGTCGGCCACGTCGTTGAACTCGTCCCAGTGCTTGATCGACACGCCGCGGCGCGTCTGTTCCTCATACAGGAACGCCTCGACCAGCAACGAGGTTGCGAGGATCTTGTTGCGCGGGCTGTACAGCAGGTTCGCGCGCGGCACGTGGGTCGCGCACACCGGCTTGCACTTGCCGCAGCGCAGGCAGTCCTTCACCGAATCGGCGATCGCGCCGATGTCGGACTGCTGCATGATCAGCGACTCGTAGCCCATCAGCCCGAAGCTCGGCGTGTACGCGTTGCGCAGGTCGGCGCCGTCGAGCAGCTTGCCCTTGTTGAAGCGGCCATGCGGGTCGACGCGCTGCTTGTACGCGCGGAATTCGGCGATCTCGTCGTCGGTCAGGAACTCGAGCTTCGTGATGCCGATCCCGTGCTCGCCGGAGATCACGCCGTCGAGCGAGCGCGCGAGCTTCATGATGCGTGCGACCGACGCGTGCGCGTCCTGCAGCATCTCGTAGTTGTCGGAGTTGACCGGGATGTTGGTGTGGACGTTGCCGTCGCCCGCGTGCATGTGCAGCGCGACGAACACGCGGCCGCGCAGCACGCGCTTGTGGATCGCCTGCGCTTCGTCGAGGATCTGCTTGAACGCGCCGCCGTTGAAGATCGCGCGCAGCTCCGCGCGGATCTCCTGCTTCCACGAGATGCGGACCGTGCGGTCCTGCGTGATGTGGAACACGGTCGCGCCCGGCTGCTCGTCCGCCCGATCGGCGAACTTCTCGGCGAGCGCCTCGTAGCCGAGCTGCACGAGGTAGTGCTGCGCCTCGCGCAGCGGCTGGTCGAGCCGGTCGCGCACGAATTCCCAGCGCGCACGCACGCGCTTGAGCAACTCCAGCGCCTGCTGGACGCGATCCTCGAGCAGTTCGGCGCTCGGGATCTCGTTCGCGTCGTCGGTCTTGCCGAGCGGCAGGTTGCCGGCGCGGAAGAACGCCTCGAGCGCGTCCACCAGTTGCAGCTTGTTCTTCAGCGACAGCTCGATGTTGATCCGCTCGATGCCGTCGGTGTACTCGCCCATCCGGTTCAGCGGGATGACGACGTCCTCGTTGATCTTGAACGCGTTCGTGTGCTTCGCGATCGCGGCCGTGCGGCTGCGGTCGAGCCAGAAGCGCTTGCGCGCCTCCGCGCTGACCGCGACGAAGCCTTCGCCGCTCTTGCCGTTCGCCATCCGGATCACTTCGGACGTCGCTTGCGCGACCGCATCGGCGTCGTCGCCGACGATGTCGCCGATCAGCACCATCTTGGGGAAGGCGTTGCGCTTGCTCTTGGTCGCGTAGCCGACCGCGCGCAGGTAGCGCTCGTCGAGGTGCTCGAGGCCCGCGAGGATCGCGCCGCCCTGCTTCGACGTCTCGAACAGGTAGTCCTTGATTTCGACGATGCTCGGGATCGCCTCGCGCGCCTGACCGAAGAATTCGAGACAGACGGTGCGCGTGTGCGCGGGCATCTTGTGCAGCACCCAGCGCGCGGACGTGATCAGCCCGTCGCAGCCTTCCTTCTGCACGCCCGGCAGGCCGGCGAGGAACTTGTCGGTGACGTCCTTGCCGAGGCCTTCCTTGCGGAACCGGCGGCCTTCGATCTCGAGCATCTCGCTTTTCAGCAGCTTCTCGCCCGGCGCATACGCGCCGTCGAACCACTTCAGCTCGAAGCGCGCGACCGCGATGTCGTGGATCTTGCCCTGGTTGTGCTCGTGGCGCGTGACTTCGAGCCAGTTGCCGTCCGGGTCGACCATCCGCCACCAGGCCAGGTTGTCGAGCGCGGTGCCCCACAGCACGGCCTTCTTGCCGCCGGCGTTCATCGCGACGTTGCCGCCGATGCACGACGCATCGAGCGAGGTCGGATCGACCGCGAACACGTAGCCGGCCGCTTCGGCCGCTTCCGTCACGCGGCGCGTGACGACGCCCGCGCCGGAGAAGATCGTCGGCACCTTGTGCGCGACGCCCGGCAGTTCGGTGAGCTCGACCGCGCCGAGCTGTTCGAGCTTCTCGGTGTTGATCACGGCGGAGAACGGCGTGAGCGGCACCGCGCCGCCCGTGTAACCGGTGCCGCCGCCGCGCGGGATCACGGTCAGGCCGAGCTCGAAGCAGGCCTTGATCAGTGCCGCGATCTCGGCTTCGGTATCGGGGGTCAGCACGACGAACGGGTATTCGACGCGCCAGTCGGTCGCATCGGTCACGTGCGACACGCGCGACAGCCCGTCGAAGCGGATGTTGTCCTTCTGCGTGCAGCGGCCGAGCGCCTTGGTCGCGCGGCGGCGCAGGTCGGCCATCTTGTCGAATTCGTCGGCGAATTCGTCGACCGCGCGCTGCGCGGCGGCTTCGAGCATCTCGACACGTTCCGCGCGTTCGCGGCCTGCGTCGTCGTGGTGCGCGGTGAGGTCGGCGCGGCGGCGCTTGCCGATCTCGGTCAGACGGTGGTTCAGCGCCTCGATCAGGAGCGCGCGGCGCTTCGGGTTGTCGAGCAGGTCGTCCTGCAGGTACGGGTTGCGGCGCACGACCCAGATGTCGCCGAGCACTTCATACAGCATCCGTGCCGAGCGGCCCGTACGGCGTTCGGCGCGCAACTCGTCGAGCACCGACCACGCCTCCGCGCCGAGCAGGCGGATCACGATCTCGCGGTCGGAGAAGGACGTGTAGTTATAGGGAATCTCGCGCAGTCGGGGCGCGGGGTCGGCGGCGACGGCGGCGGCCGCGCCATGCGGATCGAAAACTTGTGGTGCGTTCATGTTCGGACGACTCGGAGGGCCGATACACCGTGCACGGGCGTCGGCAAGCGCGTAGGCGCAATCTTGGGGAAATCTGTTCTGGTGCCAGGCGTGCGACTATCTCGCATGGGGCCGGAGCGGGTCTGGACTCACCGTTCCGGGTTGGCAGGGCCTGGCGGCACTCGGAGCCATCAGCACGATCGCGCGCGGCGCGCATGCCGCTCCGCCGCAGGGCTGGCTGCGCGCGGCGTCGGCTTCAACGGGGCGATCCGAGGGTGCCTCTGCATCTTCCGATCCTTGATTCAAAACAGAATTCTAACCCATGATCGGGCCGTCCGTGACAGGCCGGACAGGTCGTGGGGCTTTCGCCGCAACCCGCACCAGGCCTGGTTCGGCACGATTTCGCGGCGGCATTTGCCGTCCGTCCGGTCGGTAACCATGCGGTTAAGCCGGTAAACAGGGACGCGTCGCGCGGCAAACACGCCCGCCAGCGCGGTTTCGCGACGGCGCGCCCGGCATGCCGCTTGCATGCGGGCGGACCCTTGGCGCTATCATTGATCCTTTACCGTCTGCTTCCGCACCGCACGCGAGCGCCCATGGCATCCCACGATTACCTGAAGAAAATCCTCACCGCGCGCGTCTACGACGTCGCGCTCGAGACGGAACTCGAACCCGCCCGCAACCTGTCGGCCCGGCTGCGCAACCCCGTGTACCTGAAGCGCGAGGACAACCAGCCGGTGTTCTCGTTCAAGCTGCGCGGCGCGTACAACAAGATGGCGCACCTTCCGGCCGACGCGCTCGCGCGCGGCGTGATCACGGCATCGGCCGGGAATCATGCGCAGGGCGTCGCGTTCTCGGCGGCCCGGATGGGCATCAAGGCCGTGATCGTCGTGCCCGTCACGACGCCGCAGGTGAAGGTCGACGCGGTGCGCGCGCACGGCGGCCCGAGCGTCGAGGTGATCCAGGCGGGCGAGTCGTACAGCGATGCGTATGCGCACGCCGTGAAGGTTCAGGCCGAACGTGACCTCACGTTCGTTCACCCGTTCGACGATCCGTACGTGATCGCCGGCCAGGGCACGATCGCGATGGAAATCCTGCGGCAGCACCAGGGCCCGATTCACGCGATCTTCGTGCCGATCGGCGGCGGCGGCCTCGCGGCCGGCGTGGCCGCGTACGTCAAGGCGGTGCGGCCCGAGATCAAGGTGTTCGGCGTGCAGGCCGAGGATTCGTGCGCGATGGCGCAGTCGCTGCAGAAAGGCGAACGCGTCGAGCTGAGCGAAGTCGGGCTGTTCGCGGACGGCACCGCGGTGAAGCTCGTCGGCGAGGAAACCTTCCGGCTCTGCCGCGAATTCCTCGACGGCGTCATGACGGTCGACACCGACGCGCTGTGCGCGGCGATCAAGGACGTGTTCCAGGACACGCGCAGCGTGCTCGAGCCGTCCGGCGCGCTCGCGGTCGCGGGCGCGAAATGCTACGCGGAACGCGAAGGGATCGAGAACCAGACGCTCGTCGCGGTCACGTCCGGCGCGAACATGAACTTCGACCGGATGCGTTTCGTCGCCGAACGCGCGGAAGTCGGCGAGGCGCGCGAAGCCGTGTTCGCGGTCACGATCCCCGAGGAGCGCGGCAGCTTCAAGCGCTTCTGCTCGCTCGTCGGCGAACGCAACGTCACCGAGTTCAACTACCGGATCGCCGATGCGCAGGCCGCGCATATCTTCGTCGGCGTGCAGATCAAGCGGCGCGGCGAATCGGCCGAGATCGCCGCGAATTTCGAGTCGCACGGCTTCAAGACCGTCGACCTGACGCACGACGAGCTGTCGAAGGAACACATCCGCTACATGGTGGGCGGCCGCTCGCCGCTCGCGCTCGACGAACGCCTGTTCCGCTTCGAATTCCCGGAACGGCCGGGCGCGCTGATGAAGTTCCTGTCGTCGATGGCGCCGGACTGGAACATCAGCCTGTTCCATTACCGCAACCAGGGTGCGGACTACAGCTCGATCCTCGTCGGGCTGCAGGTGCCGCAGGCCGATCGCGCCGAGTTCGAACGCTTCCTCGCGGCGCTCGGCTATCCGTATGTCGAAGAGAGCGCCAATCCGGCGTACCGGCTCTTCCTGTCGTAAAGGCTTCGTGCAATGAATCCCGAACACTCCCCGCTCGGCAAGGCCACCGTCTACGCCGCCCAGTACGACGCGTCGCTGCTGTTCCCGATCCCGCGCGCCGGCGCGCGCCAGCAGCTCGGCATCACGTCGGCGCCGCCGTTCTTCGGCACCGACATCTGGAACGCGTACGAACTGTCGTGGCTCAACGCGCGCGGCAAGCCGCAGCTCGCGGTCGCGACGTTCTACGTGCCGGCCGAATCGCCGAACATCGTCGAATCGAAGTCGTTCAAGCTGTATCTCGGCTCGTTCGCCCAATCGAAGTTCGACTCGCTCGACGCGGTGCGCGACACGCTGAAGCGCGACGTGTCGGCCGCGTGCGGCGCGAGCGTGTCGGTGCAGCTCGTGTCGCCGCACGATTTCGGCAAGCTCCAGATGGAAGAGCTCGACGGGCTGTCGCTCGACCGGCTCGACCTCGACACCGACGTGTACGAACCGGATCCGTCGCTGCTGTCGGCCGCCCAGGACGAAGCGCCGGTCGAGGAGACGCTCGTGTCCGACCTGCTGCGCTCGAACTGCCCGGTCACCGGCCAGCCCGACTGGGGCAGCGTGCAGATCCACTACGTGGGGCCGCAGATCGATCATGCGGGGCTGCTGCGCTACATCATTTCGTTCCGCAATCACACGGGCTTTCACGAGCAGTGCGTCGAGCGCATCTTCCTCGACATCCTGCACGCGTGCAAACCGCTGAAGCTCGCGGTGTATGCGCGCTATACGCGCCGCGGCGGACTCGACATCAACCCGTTCCGCACGAACTACAATCAGCCGATGCCGGACAACGCACGGACCGCGCGGCAGTAACGGAACTTGGCGGGCAATCGCCGCCAGCCGCCGCCAGCGGCAACCATGAGGCCCGCAACGAAACAGCCCCGCCGGCTCGCGCCGACGGGGCTGTTTTGCTGTGCGCGGGAAACGCGCGCGTTACTGCGTTACTTCGCAGGCGCCTTGTACGCGATGCAGTCGACCTCGACCTTGCAGTCGATGACCATGCTCGACTGCACGCACGCACGCGCCGGCGGATGCTCGCCGAAGTACGACACGAACACCTTGTTGAACGACGCGAAATCGCGTGCGTCGTCGAGCCATACGCCGCAACGCACGACGTGCTCGAGGCCGTAGCCGGCTTCCTTCAGGATCGCGATCACGTTCTCGATCGTCTGCTTCGACTGCGTGACGATCCCGCCTTCGACGACCTCGCCGTTCACCATCGGCGTCTGGCCCGACACGTACAGCCAGCCGTCGGCCTCGACCGCGCGTGCAAACGGCATCACCTGGCCGCCGGTACCCTTCGCTTCGCCCACGCCATATCGCTTCATCGTTTCACTCCTGGTTTGTCGACCGGCATCGGCACGTCAGCGCCCGCGCCAGCCCATGCAACGCACGGTTGCGGATGCGCGCGCCGACATGGCGCACGCGGCAAATCGGTTGGAGACCGCGCTCAGAACGCGGCGTCGGCACTCGCCGGCACGCGCTCGCCGCGTGCGACGAAACCGCCGGCGCGCTCGCCGGTCGGCCGGCCGTTCTCATAGGTCAGCACGCCGTTCACCCACACGGCGTCGATCCCGTGCGCGGGTTGCTGCGGCTTGTCGAACGTCGCGGCATCGATCACGCGCGCCGGATCGAACAGCACGAGATCCGCGTGGTAGCCGACATGCACTTCGCCGCGCCCCGCGATCCCGTAGCGGCGCGCGGACAGCGACGTCATCTTGCGGATCGCTTCCTCGAGCGGCAGCAGGTTCGTGTCGCGCACGTAATGGCCGAGCACGCGCGGGAACGCGCCCCACAGCCGCGGGTGCGGCAGCGGATCGTTCGGCAGGCCGTCCGAGCCGACCATCGTCGCCGGGTGCGACAGGATCCGGCGCACGTCGTCCTCGGACATGTTGTGGTACACGGCGCCGGCCGGGCGGATCCGCTGCGCGGCCTCCTGCTCGGTCACGCCCCAGTCGGCCGCGATCGCCTTCAGCAGCTTGCCGGCGACTTCCGGATGCGGCTCCGACCACGTGATCGTGATGTCGATGTCACCCGTCACCTGCTTCAGGTCGAGCGTCGACGAGCTGCGGCTGTACGGATAGCAGTCGCAACCGACCGGCTGGTAGCGGCGCGCGCCTTCGAGCGACGCGAGCACCTCGGTGCTGCGCCCCCAGTTCGACGGGCCCGCGCACTTCAGGTGCGAGATCACGACCGGCACCTGCGCGTGACGGCCGACGCGGTAGGCCTCGTCCATTGCGTCGAGGATCGCGTCGAACTCGGTTCGCATGTGCGTCGTGTACAGCGCGCCCGCATTCGCGAGCGGCTCGGCGAGCGCCATCACTTCCTCGGCCGGCGCCGCGAACGCGGAGCCGTAGGCCAGGCCCGACGACAGCCCGAGCGCCCCGTTCGCGAGCGCCTCCTCGAGCTGCGTGCGCATCCCGGCGATTTCGCCGTCGGTCGCCGCGCGATCGAGGCGGTCCATCTGGTTGTTGCGCAGCGCGGTGTGCCCGACGAGCGCCGCGACGTTGACGGCCGGACGCGCATCGTTCACGGCCGCGACATAGGCGGCGAAGGTCGGGTAGCGGAACGCGTCGCGATCACCGAGCAGGTTCATCGGATCGGGCGGATCGCCCGCGAGCGTCACCGGCGACGCGCTGATCCCGCAGTTGCCGACGATCACGGTCGTCACGCCCTGCGAGATCTTCGGCAGCATCTCCGGCGCGCGGATCACGTGCGTGTCGTCGTGCGTGTGCACGTCGACGAAGCCCGGCGCGAGCGCGCGGCCGTTCGCATCGACGACGGTTTCGGCGAGCCAGTTCGACAGGTTGCCGATCGCCGCGATCACGCCGTTGCGGATCGCGACGTCGCGCGTGACGGGCGGTGCGCCGGTGCCGTCGTACAGCTGCGCACCGACGATCAGCGTATCGGCGGCTTCGGGATGCGAATGCATGGTCAGTCTCCTACCGGTTGACGGTCTCCGCCGCCGCGGTGCGCATCGAGCGCATGCTTGATGCGGCGCAGCGATTCTCGGCCCGCGTCGCCGAGCCGCAGCGCGACTCCGGTAACGAGCACGTCGATCGCCATCATCATCGCGTAGCGCGACGTCGAAGGCTTGTAAATGAAATCGGTTTCGAACGCGACGACCGGGATCAGGTGGTCGGCGAGCTTCGCGAGCGGCGAAGCCGGCGCGGTGATCGCGATCAGCGTCGCGCCGTAGCGCTTCGCGAGGCGGCAGCTCTCGAGCAGCTCGGGCACGCGCCCGCTCACCGACAGCGCGACGACCACGGCGTCGCGCGACAGCGTCGCGGCCACCATGCGCTGCAGCAGGCTGTCCTGGTAGCTCGCGACCGGCCGGCCGAAGCGCACGAGCCTGAAGCGCAACTCGTCGGCGAGCGCGGTCGAACCGCCGCCCTGCCCATACACGTAGACCATCTTCGCGCCGGCCAGCCGGTCGGCCGCCGCGTCGAACGACGTGTTGCGCAGCAGCTGGTGGTTATGCGCGAGCGCCACGCGGATCTCGTCGTAGACCACCGATGCCGGGCTCGCGTCTTCTTCGGGATGCGCGTCGGACGGCACGAGGAAGCGCTGGCCGACGGCCGCGGCCTGCGCGACGAGCACCTTCAGTTCGCGCACGTCGCGGCAACCGACGGCCTTCGCGAAACGCGTGACCGTCGCGACGCTGACCTGCGCGTCGCGCGCCAGCGCGCCGATGCTCGCATGCGCGGCGCGCGCAAGATCGGCGAGGATGAATGCCGCGACCTTGCGTTCGGCTTCGCGCAGCTCGGGCGCGCATTCGGCAATGCGCGCGACGATGTCGAGGAGCGGCTGGGCGACCGGAGCCGGGTGCTCGGCGGCGAATGGCGCTGACGGGGTGGCGGGCGAATTCATCTGCTGAAAGGTGGGGCGCTTTATGTTACTAAATAACATCACCGCGCCGATGCTACTTTCTGTACCATCGGCATGTCAACTTTAGTGCAATGCATAGTGATGATGGAGCGGGATGACATGAAAGTTACAAACTATCAGAAACCGACAATCAATCCGTTGGGCAAGGGCCTCGGCAACCTGCCGAGCGCGAGCGTGCCGCTCGGCGACGCAAGCCGCCTCGAGTGGAACCTGCTCGCGGAAGACGTCAGCCTGCCGGCCGCGGTGCTGTACGCGGATCGCATCGAACACAATCTGAACTGGATGCAGGCGTTCGTCCAGCAGTACGGCGCCCAGTTCGCGCCGCACGGCAAGACGACGATGGCGCCGCAACTGTTCCGCCGCCAGCTCGCCGCCGGCGCATGGGGCATCACGCTCGCGACCGCGCACCAGACGCAGGCCGCGTATCACGGCGGCGTGCGGCGCGTGCTGCTCGCGAACCAGCTGGTCGGCCGCCAGAACATGACGATCATCGCGGAGCTGCTGTCCGACCCCGACTTCGAATTCTTCTGCCTCGTCGATTCGGCCGACGGCGTCGACCAGCTCGGCCGCTTCTTCGGCGACGCGAAGAAGACGCTGAACGTGCTGCTCGAGCTCGGCGTGCCGGGCGGCCGCGCGGGCGTGCGCGATGCCGCGCAGCGCAAAGCCGTGCTCGACGCGATCGCGCGCTATCCGGACACGCTGAAGCTGGCCGGCATCGAACTCTACGAAGGCGTGCTGAAGGAGGAAGGCGAGATCCGCGCGTTCCTGCAGGATGCGGTCGCGCTCACGCGCGAGCTGGCCGAAGCCGGCCGTTTCGCGCGCACGCCGGCGATCCTGTCGGGCGCCGGCTCGGCGTGGTACGACGTGGTCGCGGAGGAATTCGCGAAGGCGTCCGACGCCGGTTTCGCGGAAGTCGTGCTGCGTCCGGGCTGCTACCTGACACACGACGTCGGCATCTACAAGGAGGCGCAGACCGACGTGTTCGCGCGCAACCCGATCGCCCGCAGGATGGGTGAAGGGCTGCTGCCGGCTCTGCAGCTGTGGGCGTACGTGCAGTCGGTGCCGGAGCAGGATCGCGCGATCATCGCGCTCGGCAAGCGCGACGCGGCGTTCGACGCGGGCCTGCCCGAGCCGGCGCGGCACTTCCGCCCGGGCCGCGACAGCGTACCGCGCGACGTCGCCGCGAGCGAAGGCTGGGCCGTCACCGGAATGATGGACCAGCACGCGTATCTGCAGATCCCGCCGGGCGCGGACGTGAAGGTCGGCGACATGGTCGCGTTCGACATTTCGCACCCGTGCCTGACGTTCGACAAGTGGCGCCAGCTGCTCGTCCTCGATCCGCAATTCCGCGTGACGGAAATCGTCGAAACCTTCTTCTGACACACTGCGCACGCCGCCCCGCCGCCGCGCGGGGCGGCCGTCACGCGCGCTTCAATCTGCCGGAGTACACTGCGCTTTCGTCCTCGGGGCCGCTTCGCCGCCGTAGCGCCCGTCTGCCGCACACGGCGCGAACGGACCCTCAACGCTGTTCAATGGAGAAAGCCATGGCCGCGAAGAAGATCCTGTTCCTGACCGGTGATTTCGCCGAAGACTACGAAACGATGGTGCCGTTCCAGGCGCTGCAGGCCGTCGGCCACCACGTCGATGCAGTCTGCCCGGGCAAGCGCGCGGGCGACAAGATCAAGACCGCGATTCACGATTTCGAGGGCGACCAGACCTACACCGAAAAACCCGGTCACCAGTTCACGCTGAACGCGACGTTCGACGACGTCGATGCGTCGGGCTACGACGCGCTCGCCATCGCGGGCGGCCGTGCGCCCGAATACCTGCGCCTGGATTCGAAGGTGATCGCGCTGGTGCGCGCGTTCGCGGAAGCCGGCAAGCCGATCGCCGCGATCTGCCATGCGGCGCAATTGCTCGCGGCCGCCGACGTGATCCGCGGCAAGCGCATCTCGGCCTACCCGGCCTGCGCGCCCGAAGTGAAGCTCGCCGGCGGCGAATACGCGGACATCCCGGTCGATGCAGCCGTGACCGACGCGCCATTCGTCACCGCACCCGCGTGGCCCGCGCATCCGGCATGGCTCGCGCAATTCCTCACGCTGCTCGGCACGCGCATCGAGCTGTAAATGAAGTTGAAATGAGATGAAGTGAAACGCCGGGCGGCGGCGCGTTGGTGCGCCCTGTGCGCCCCGGCCGCCCCAGGCGCCGCGCCGGCCGCGATCGGCCGACGCGTGCGCGCCGTCGCGTTGCTTGCCGCCCTACCTTCAATGCGATGCCGGCGGCGAGCCGACATCCGCGATCCGCGATTCCAGCATCGCCAGCGCGCCCGACAGCGCATTCAGCACGTCGTCAGGCAGTTGGGCCATCGTCTGTTCGAGGAACGCCTTGCGGCGCGGCAGGCACGCGTCGAACGCGGCGCGGCCGGCGTCGGTCAGCGTGACGTTGGTCACGCGGTTGTCGCGGGCATCGGACGCGCGCTCGATCCAGCCGAGCGCGTCGAGCGATTTCAGCTGGCGCGTGAGCGCGCCCGGATCGATGCGCAGCACTTCGACGAGCTTCTTCTGCGACGAATGCCCGCCCATCGTGTGCAGCGCGACCATGATCCGCCAGCGCGGCATCGGCTGCCCGACGTTCGTTTCGAACGCGGTCATGAACGCGCGATACGTGCGTCCGAATTGCTGCAAGATCGCGACGCGGTCCTGTTCTTCCATGCGCTGAATTCGTGTCCGGTGAATCGTTGAATCGGTCAATCGGCCGCGACATGCGGCTCGATCTTGTGCCGCAGCGCGATCGGCGGCACGCGGCGGCACTGCCACACCGACACCACGGCGACGACGGCCGCCATCGCGACCCCCAGGTGAATCGCGCCGACCAGCGATTCGCGGGCCGCTTCCAGCAGCAGCGCGCCATTATGCCCGGCGCGGGTCAGCTCCGCGACGAGACCGCCTTGCGCGGCGCGGTCGATCAGGATCTGCGGATCGGCGAGCCGCGCATGCCATTGCAGTGCGTGGTCGCCCGACAGCGCATCGCGCACGCCGCTCGAATACATCTGGTTGACGAGCGTGCCCGTGAGCGCCGTGCCGAGCATCCCGCCGACCATCCGCAGCGACTGCAGCAGCGCGGTCGCGATGCCGAGGTGCTCGCGGCCGGCCGTCTGCTGCGCGAACACGGTGAGGTTGGGCAGCACGAAACCGAGACCGATGCCGCCGGCGACCATCAGCGCCATCAGCATCCAGGTCGGCGTCGCGTGCGTCGACACGACGATGCCCGCGCATGTGATCGCGAACAGCACGAAACCGACGTGCAGCATCGCGTTCGGATGGCGGATGCGCGTGACGACGCGGCCGTTCATGATGCTGCCGATGGTGATGAACACGACGAGCGGCGTGATCACGAGCCCCGCCTCCTTCGGCGACATCCCGAAGCCCCCCTGGAACAGCAGCGGCGCATAGAATAGCAGCGAGAACATCGAGAAGCCGGCGAGGATCGCGAGCACGAACAGCGCCGACAGCGCGCGGTTGCCGAACATGTCGAACGGCAGGATCGGCTGCGCGCAGCGCTTTTCCCAACGCCACAAACCAACCCCGGCGCCGACCGCGACGACCAGCAGCAGCGACGCCCAGCTCATGACGCCGTACTTCGGCAGCCATTCGACGAACAGCTGCAGCGCGCCGAGCGACAGCGCGATCAGCAGCGCGCCGGGCCAGTCGAGCCGCATCTTGCGGTCGTGCTCGACATGCCGCAGGTGCGGCAAGTAGCGCCACACGAAGAACAGCGACAGCAGGCCGACCGGCAGGTTGACGTAGAACACCGAGCGCCAGCCGAACGACTGGGTCAGGATCCCGCCGAGCGACGGCCCGACCGCGTTCGCGATGCCGAACGCGGAACTCATCAGCACCTGCCAGCGCAGCCGCACGACGGAATCGGGGAACAGGTCGGGAATGCACGCGAACGCGGTGCCGACCAGCATCCCGCCGCCGATCCCCTGCAGCCCGCGCGCGAGCACCAGGTACAGCATGTCGTTCGCCATTCCGCACAGCACCGACGCGCAGGTGAACACGACGATCGACACGACGACAAACGGCTTTCTGCCGTAATAGTCGCCGAGGCGGCCGAAGATCGGCACGGTGATCACGGAACTGAGCAGGTACGAGGTCGCGACCCACGCGTACAGGTCGAAGCCCCTGAGTTCGGCGACGATGGTCGGCAACGCAGTGCCGACGACCGTCTGGTCGAGCGCGACGAGCATGGTGACGAACGAGATCCCGATCATCGCCAGCAGCGATTCGCGGAACGGCAGGACTTGCCCGCTCGAATGGTGGGCGGCAGTATGGACGGCCATTTTTTGCTGATGCAACTTTTGACGAGTCAAACAATCTCAAAATTCTAGCACGCCGGAGTAATCTAGGCTGGCGACGGTTCAACCCGCCCCGGCCGCCAAGGAGAAAGATGGAACCGATTTCAATCACGCCTGCCGCGACGCTGTCGCCGGAAGATCAGGACGCCCTGCAGCGCGCGAAGCAGGTACTGGAAAGCCCGTCGCTGACGATGAAGCTGACGGGCATGCTGGGCGCGCCGGTCGAGAAGATGATCGCGCGGCTGCCGGACTTCGCGACCGGCAAGATCAACGACGCGACGCAGCTCGCGTTGCGCAAGTGCCTGAACATCGCGCTGCGCACGCTCGGCAAGCCGCAGACGCCCGATGCCGAGCCGGACAAGCCGAGCAACCTGCTGCACAAGCTCGCGGTCGCGACCACAGGCGCGGCGGGCGGCGCATTCGGCTTCCTCGCGCTGCCGGTCGAGCTGCCGGTGACGACGACGCTGATCTTCCGCTCGGTCTGCGACATCGCGCGCAGCGAGGGCGAGGACCTGGGCTCGGTGGATACGCAGCTGCAGTGCCTGGCCGTGCTCGGCATGGGCGGCAACTCGGACAAGGACGACGAGGACGCCGATCTCGGCTATTTCGTGCTGCGCGGCGCGCTCGCGCAGGCGATTTCGAAGGCGTCGTCGGACATCACGGCGAAAGGGATCGCCGCGCACAGCTCGGCGGCCGTGTTCAAGCTCGTGCAGACGGTGGCGTCACGCTTCTCGGTGCAGGTCACCGAGCAGATGGCCGCGAAGTCGATCCCGGCGATCGGCGCGGTGCTCGGCGCGACCGTCAACACGCTGTTCATCGACCACTTCCAGCAGATGGCGCACGGCCACTTCACCGTGCGCCGGCTCGAGCGCAAGTACGGCTCGGTGGCCGTGAAAGCCGCGTATCAGGCGATCGACGGCTCGCCGACGCGCTGAACCGCCCGCTCGACCGCGACGCGGCGCAAGAACGCGGCCGCCCGGTCGAGCGCGTCGCGCGACTCCGGCACCATCGGCGCGTACAGCTGCCACACGTGCGGCATGTCGGGCCACACCTCGATCTCCACCGGCACGCCGGCCGCCTTCGCCTTGTCGGCGACGCGGCGCGAATCGTCGAGCAGCACCTCGGTGCTGCCAACCTGGATAAAGAGCGGCGGCAGCCCGGTGAAATCCGCATAGAACGGCGACGCGTACGGATGCGTCGCCGAGGCATCCCCCAGATACAGCTTCGCCGCCTTCGGCAGCGCCGCGCCCGCGAACATCGGGTCGGGGCCGTCGTTGCTGCGCATCGTGCCGCCCGTGCCGGCCAGATCGGTCCACGGCGAGAACAGGATCGCGCCGGCCGGCAACGGTTCGCCGCGGTCGCGCAGCGCAACGAGCGTCGCGAGCGCGAGGCCGCCGCCCGCCGAATCGCCGCCGAACACGATCGATTCGGATGGCGTGCCGAGCGCGAGCAATTGCCGGTAGGCGGCCAGCGCGTCGTCGAGCGCGGCCGGGAAGCGGTTTTCGGGTGCGAGCCGGTAGTCGAGCGAGAACGAGCGCACGCCCGCGCGCTTCGTGAGGCCGAACACGAGCGGCCGATGGGTTTTCGTCGAACAGAAGTAGTAGCCGCCGCCGTGGAAGTACAGCAGCGTGCGGCCGGGCCCGCGAGCGGCGAGCGCGTCGGTGCGTTCGAGCCATTCGCCGCGCAGCGGCGCGTCGCCGGGACCGTAGCACTCGCGCAGCCGGTAGCCCGACGGCGCGCGACGCGGCACGATCATTCTCAGGTCGGTGAAGCGCCGAGCGCGGGCAGGATCGAGCACCGGGCGCGTGGTCTCGGGACGAAACTGCCAGCGCAGCAGCCAGCACGCGAACTTGCTTTGCCAACTCATCGAACACACTCCGTCATCGCAGTGTGACGATGGTACGTGCGATCGCCGCCGCGCCGCTCGACGGGAGCCTCTATATCAAACGCCGTCGCGCGCCCGGCCGGCTCAGTTCGCCGGCATCATCTGGCCGCGGATCTCGCCGGACGGATGCTCCTTCGTGTGCACGTTGAAGTACCACTTGCCGCCCATCAGGTCGGTCACCTGCGCGTCGGTGAGCTCCTTCGCGCCCTTCATCGGGCTCGCAAGCTCGTCCTTCGGGACCGGCACCTGCACGCCGGCGTTCTGGCCGACCGGCGCGGGCCCGTGGAAGTGCGCGGCGGTCGCCGGCCCCGTGAGGTGTTCGTACGTCGCCGTCCAACGCAGCATGTGGGTAGCGGTGTCGTAGGTGGCGTCGACGGCGCCGGAGCCCTTCGTCGCGGTGGGCGGCACTTCGCTCGACGGCTGCAGGTTGGCGGACAGGCGCACCGTTTCGGCAGCGGCACCGCCGGCGACCAGCACGCCCGCGAGCAACGCCACCTGGAGCAAACGCAGCTTCGGCATGAATCCTCCTTGTACGACGTGGTACGCCACCCGGACGGGGACGTGACATGATGGTAGTCGATCGCCGCCGATCCGGCAGCCCCGCGCGTCGGCGAGCCTGCCGGAACCTGGAAGAGACCTTTGCAGCGGGAGCCCTGAATCCGCGCGCGGCCTTTCGCTACACTTCGTTTCACAGTTGCTTGTTTCCTTCGTCCGAAGGAGTCTGCGAGTATTCACGCGGCCATCCGGCCGCGTTTTTTTTGCCTGCACGGCATGCGCGCATCGTCACCGGCGCGCGCCGCCTGCATCACGCGCGATAGCCGGGATCGATGCGATCGACGATGCGCTGCAATGCGTCGAAAGCGTCCTGCCCCGCGCCGTGCTTCGGATCGAAATTCAGCGAATCGCGCACGCAGCCCTCGAGCACCGGCGGCGCGATCGGCAGTGCGTCGCCGATCGCATGGGTCGCGACCTGCACCTCGCACGCGCGATTGAGCAGCCACATCAGCGAGAAAGTCTGCGCGAGCGTCGCGCCGATCGTCACGGGCCCGTGGTTGCGCAGCAGCAGCACGGGCCGCCCGCCGGCGCTCTCGACGATGCGCCGCCCTTCCTCGAGATGCACGGTGATGCCCTCGAAATCGTGATACGCGATCTTCCCGTACAGCTGCGCCGAATAGAAGTTCGAGAACGACAGCCCGTCGCGCGAGCAGCACACGGCCATCGTCGGCGTCGTATGCACGTGCATCACGCAGTGCGCGTCCGGCAGCGCCGCATGGATCGCGCTGTGGAACGTGAAGCCCGCCGGGTTGATCGGCCAGTCGGAATGGCCGATCACGTTGCCGTCGATGTCGATCTTCACGAGGTTCGACGCGCATACCTCGCGGTAATGGAGCCCGAACGGGTTGATCAGGAAATGGCCGTCCTCGCCCGGCACGCGCAGCGAGATATGGTTGTAGATCAGCTCGGTCCAGCCGAGATGGTCGAAGATCCGGTAGGCGGCCGCGAGCTGCACGCGCGCCTGCCATTCGGCCTCGGAGAAACGGGCGGGACGCGTGAACGGCTGGTTCGGTACACGTTGCATGGGGCACTCCGGTGGCGGACGGGCGCGGCCGCGCGGGCGGCTGCGCGCATCGTCGGTCGTCTGCTGGCGTCGCACGCGGCGCGGGCTGCGTGGCGGCTGGTTCGGCGCGTCGTTCGGCGCCGGCCGGCCCGCATTGCGCGAGCCGTCCGCCGGTGCCGTCACGATACGCATATCGTTGCGCACACAACCATATCACCTTTCCCCGCGCACCGGAATCGCGGGTTTGGCCTGAGTCGTTCCGGCCCTTACAGCTGGTCGTCGACCGGCAGCAACATGAAGATGCCCGTCATCACGTTGCGCTTCAGCCCGGCATGCGGATCGACGTGATACGTGGCCGGCTGACCGCCGTCGACGCCGGTCCATTCGAGCGCGGGCCGGCCGCCGTCAGTCTGCTTCGCGAGCGTGACGCGATAGCTTTCGTCGGGCTGCGTCACGCGCGCGAAGATCGCCGCGGCCTGCTGCGCGAGCACCGGGCTGTGGATCACGAGCGCGAGTTCGGTGTTGAGGTGCGCCGAGCGCGGGTCGAGGTTCAGCGAACCGATCACGAGGATTTGCCGGTCGATCACGTAGGCCTTCGCATGCAGGCTCGCCCGCGAGCGCGAGCCGAACAGCCGGGTCGGCTGCTGGTCCGGCTGCGCCTTGAATTCGTACAGCTCGACGCCGCGCTGCAGCAACGGGACGCGATAAGGCGCATAGCCGGCCTGCACCGCGATCGCGTCGGTCGCCGCGAGCGAATTCGTCACGATCGCGACGCGCACGCCGCGCGCGGTCGTATCGCCGAGGATCTTCACGCCGGCGTCGTGCGGCACGAAGTACGGCGAGAACGCGAGGAATTCCTTGCGCGCGCCGCGCGTCAGCTCGGCCAGGCGCTGCATCGGCGGGCTCACGTACGTGTCGGTCGGCCGCGCGACCTTGTCCGGCGCATCGACCTTGAATTCGGCCGGCGCCCACACGAGTTCGAGTTCGTTGCGCGCGATCTGCTGCGCGAGCGGTGTCGCGTTCAGCGGCTTCGCGTTGTACGGATCGGCGTTCTTGCGCCAGTGGTCGCGCAGCTCGTCGCGCATCGCGTCGAGATCCTTCGGATCGAACTTCTGATGATTCAGCGCGCGCAGCGGATAGCTGCTCGCGCTCGCCCAGTAGTCGTCGAAGCTCTTCGAGATGTCGTTCGTCACGGGGCCGGCCGCGAGCACGTCGAGATCGCGGAACTGCAGCGTCGGGCTCGCGCTGAAGTATTCGTCGCCGAGATTGCGGCCGCCGACGATCGCGAGCTGGTTATCCGCGATCATCGCCTTGTTGTGCATCCTGCGCGTGAAGCTGTCGATCCGCGTGAAGAAGTTGGCCGTGCGCTCGGCCATGCCGCGCTGCGACGCGCCGAACGGGTTGAATACGCGGATCTCGATGTTCTGGTGCGTATTCAGCGCGGCCATCACGCGGTCGATGTCGTGGAAGTTCAGGTCGTCGACCAGCATCCGCACGCGCACGCCGCGATCGGCCGCGTACAGCGCCGCGCCAAGCAGCAGCTTGCCGGTCGTATCCTCGGTCGCGATGTAGTACTGCATGTCGAGCGTCTTCGTCGCCGCGCGCGCGAGCGCGATGCGCATCTGCAATGCGGTGGCGCCGTCGGCCAGCAACCGGAAGCCCGACTGCCCCGCATGCGCGGCTTCCGGCGCGGCCAGCGCATCGCGCAGCGGGGTCGCGGTATCGGCAGACAACGCGTGGGAGACAGGGCGATCGAGCGAGGTGGCGGGCGGGTGTGTCGCGCAGGCGACGAGCGGCAGCAGCGCGCAGACGATCAGCGCGCGGGCCGGGCGGCACACGGCGCGCCACGACAGCGCGGCCGGCGCGCGCCGAATCAAAGACGTAAGCACGGAAGCTTCCTCGACAGGCGGATCAACGGGTCCGCG
>NZ_VWWG01000110.1:0-22012 GCF_011753085.1 Burkholderia sp. Tr-862 | reverse complement strand
CCCCGAGATCTACCCACGCGACGCCCCTCTTCCCCCACCCGGCGCCCTTCCGATCCCCCGCCGCCGCACCCGCACCCGCGAAGGCTGCGCCGGCACCGGCTGCAGCTGCACCGGCCGCGGCGCCGTCGGGCGAGTATCGTGCAAGCCACGCGTCGCCGTCGGTGCGCAAGTTCGCGCGCGAACTCGGCGTCGAAGTCGCACGCGTGCAGGGTACCGGTCCGAAGGGCCGCATCACGAAGGAAGACATCACGGGCTTCGTGAAGGGCGTGATGACGGGCCAGCGCGCGGCACCGGCCGCGGCAGCCGCGCCGGCAGGCGGCGGCGAGCTGAACCTGCTGCCGTGGCCGAAGGTCGACTTCTCGAAGTTCGGCCCGTTCGAAGCGAAGCCGCTGTCGCGCATCAAGAAGATCTCGGGCGCGAACCTGCATCGCAACTGGGTGATGATCCCGCACGTCACGAACAACGACGAAGCGGACATCACCGAGCTCGAAGCGCTGCGCGTCCAGCTGAACAAGGAGCACGAGAAGGCGGGCGTGAAGTTCACGATGCTCGCGTTCGTGATCAAGGCGGTCGTCGCTGCGCTGAAGAAGTTCCCGACCTTCAACGCGAGCCTCGATGGCGACAACCTGGTGTTCAAGCAGTACTACCACGTCGGTTTCGCTGCCGATACGCCGAACGGCCTCGTCGTGCCGGTGATCCGCGATGCGGACAAGAAGGGTCTCGTCGACATCGCGAAGGAAATGGCCGAGCTGTCGAAGGCCGCGCGCGACGGCAAGCTGAAGCCGGACCAGATGCAAGGCGGCTGCTTCTCGATCTCGTCGCTCGGCGGGATCGGCGGCACCAACTTCACGCCGATCATCAACGCGCCGGAAGTCGCAATCCTCGGGTTGTCGCGCGGCCAGATGAAGCCGGTGTGGGACGGCAAGCAGTTCGTGCCGCGGCTGACGCTGCCGCTGTCGCTGTCGTATGACCATCGCGTGATCGATGGCGCGGAAGCCGCGCGGTTCAATGCGTATCTCGGAGCGCTGCTCGGGGATTTCCGTCGCATCATTCTTTGATGAGCGTGGGAGTGGCTCGCGGGGGCGTGGGGTTGATGTCTGTGATCCGCGCCCTGTCGTTGAACCTGTTTTGCTAAGGGTCTGCTAGCGTCGCCCCTGCGCGGGGCGGCGGTCACTTTTCTTTGTCTTCCAAAGAAAAGTAACCAAAAGAAAGGCGCGTCCTTGGGCGGACGGCAAAGGTGGTTCTGCCCAGCGTCGCGTTCTCTTGTCAGGCCTGTCGGGTTCTTTCGCGAGTTTCTCCCCCTCTGTCTGCAGCTAATCAAGAAGGGGACAGTAATGAGTCTCATCGAAGTCAAGGTTCCGGATATCGGCGATTTCAGCGGCGTCGATGTCATCGAAGTCAACGTGAAGCCGGGCGACGTGATCGAAAAAGAGCAAACGCTCATCACGCTCGAATCCGATAAAGCCTCCATGGAAGTGCCCAGCGACGTCGCCGGCACGGTCAAGGAAGTCAAGGTCAAAGCCGGCGAGAAAGTCTCGCAAGGCACCGTCATCGCCATCGTCGAAGCAGCGGCAGGCGATGCCGCACCCGCGAAAGCACCTGAGGCAGCGAAACCCGCAGCCGCTGCGCCGGCACCGGCCGCAGCCGCTCCGGCGCCCACGCCGCAAGCCGGCAGCTATGCCGGCGCGGTGGACATCGAGTGCGACATGCTCGTGCTCGGCGCCGGCCCGGGCGGTTACTCGGCCGCGTTCCGCTCAGCCGACCTCGGCATGAAGACGGTGCTGGTCGAACGCTACTCGACGCTCGGCGGCGTGTGCCTGAACGTCGGTTGCATCCCGTCGAAGGCACTGCTGCACACGGCGCTCGTCATCGACGAAGCCGCGGCGCTCGCATCGCACGGCATCACGTTCGGCAAGCCGGAAGTCGATCTCGACAAGCTGCGCGACTTCAAGGGCGGCGTCGTCAAGAAACTGACGACGGGCCTCGCCGGCATGGCGAAGGCGCGCAAGGTCGAAGTCGTCACCGGCGTCGGCGCATTCGTCGATCCGTATCACATGGAAGTGCAGGGCGAAAACGGCAAGAAGGTCGTCAAGTTCAAGCAGGCGATCATCGCCGCGGGCTCGCAAGCCGTGAAGCTGCCGTTCATGCCGGAAGACCCGCGCGTCGTCGATTCGACGGGCGCACTCGAACTGCGCCAACTGCCGAAGCGGATGCTCGTGATCGGCGGCGGCATCATCGGCCTCGAAATGGCAACGGTGTACGCGACGCTCGGCGCCGAGATCGACGTGGTCGAAATGATGGACGGCCTGATGATGGGCGCGGACCGCGATCTCGTGAAGGTCTGGGAAAAGTACAACGCGAAGCGCTTCGGCAACGTGATGCTGAAGACCAAGACGGTCGGCGCGGAAGCGAAGGAAGACGGCATCTACGTGAAGTTCGAGGGCGAGAAGGCGCCGGCGGAAGCGCAGCGCTACGACCTCGTGCTCGTCGCGGTGGGCCGCAGCCCGAACGGCAAGACGATCGGCGCCGACAAGGCCGGCGTCGCCGTCACCGACCGCGGCTTCATCGACGTCGACAAGCAGATGCGCACGAACGTCCCGCACATCTTCGCGATCGGCGACGTCGTCGGCCAGCCGATGCTCGCGCACAAGGCCGTGCATGAAGGCCACGTCGCAGCGGAAGCCGCGCACGGCGAGAAGGCGTACTTCGACGCGCTGCAGATCCCGTCGGTGGCGTACACCGATCCGGAAGTGGCGTGGGCCGGCAAGACGGAAGACCAGTGCAAGGCCGAAGGCATCAAGTACGGCAAGGCGGTGTTCCCGTGGGCCGCATCGGGCCGCGCGATCGCGAACGGCCGTGACGAAGGCTTCACGAAGCTGATCTTCGACGAGGAAACCCATCGCGTGATCGGCGGCGGCATCGTCGGCCTGAATGCGGGCGACCTGATCAGCGAAGTGTGTCTCGCCGTCGAGATGGGCGCGGACGCGGAAGACATCGGCAAGACGATCCATCCGCACCCGACGCTCGGCGAATCGATCGGCATGGCCGCCGAGCTGTACGAAGGCGTGTGTACGGACCTGCCGCCGCAACGCAAGAAGTAACTCGACCGGCATGGCCGGCCTCGCGCCAGCCATGAAAAACGCCGCCGCCCGGGACATCCGGACGGCGGCGTTTTCTTTTGCCCGAGGCCGACGGCAGCCCGCCGTCCGTGTTACGTCGACGCATCGACGATGGCCGGCCGCGCGGTGTGTCGGCGCCGGAAACGAAAAAGCCGCGCAGTGCGCGGCTTTTTCAGGAGCAGGGACGCTTACGCGGCCGGCTTGGTCGAGCGGCGCGATGCAGCAGCGCTTGCAGCCTTCGTCGCGACAGCGGCAGCCGCGTTGAAGTTCGTTTCGGCGATCTCGACGGCTTGCTTCGCAGCCTTCTGGACCGTTTCGTACGTGGTGTTCGCTGCATTCAGCGCCGACTTCAGTGCGGCGACAGCCGTTTCCGAACCGGCCGGGGCGTTCTTCGCGACGTTGTCGACGAGCGCCTGGACCTTCTTGTTCTGCTCATCGAATTGCGCTTCTGCAACCTTCGCGAACTCGGCTTGCGTCGACGACGCGATTTCATACAGGTGACGGGTGTACGACAGCACCTTTTCCGCGACCGGCTGCGACAGGCTCGCTTGCAGCGCGATCAGTTCCTGTGCGTCCTTCACCGACAGCAGACGCTGTGCGTTTTCCTGGCTTTCCGTCAGCGTCGACTTCACGACCTGCAGGTTGAGTTCGATCAGCTTTTCGACGCCTTCGAACGCCTTGGTCGTCAGACCGAACAGGCTTTCGAGGTTGGCTTTCTGGGCGGCGGCGATTTGCTCGGGGGTCAGCAAGGACATGTCAAGCTCCTGAAAAGCGATCGCGTCGATCGCAGGGATAAAGGGCACTACGCTGGGGAACCTCGGAGCTGCGGGCTTTGTGCATCGCAGCAATGAGTCATATTTTAGGGCACAGAAAAGTCTTGTCAAGCATTTTTTGTGCGTTGCACAATCGCGACAAATTATCGATAAAACAACGAGTTATCGCGCGCATCCGGAATCGGTTTCATGCGTGTTTTCCCACATGGTGCGCACCCGGCCGGGGCAGGCGCGCCGCACCATGATCATGCACAGGTAAACCTGACAGGCATGTGGAACGTTATGCTTCTGTTCCTGTCGAAAAGCGCGCCGTTTCAATGCGCGTGCCGTGGCGACGTGCCGCCGCCGTGGCCGAGACCGGTGCCGCAGGCACACCGAGCGCCGGATCCGTACTTTCCCCGCTTTAATTTCTCGTCAAAGTGACGTTATCTCAATTAACCGCGTGGTAATTCGGGAGGCGGGTACTGTCGGGCAGCGCATCTCATGAATTTTTTCGATGGGGGCGGGAGGGTCGATCGATGGATCGTCGGGCGACCCTTACATTCCGGTTTAACGACGATCGGTAAGTGCCTAATATTGCTCTTTTTTTAAGCTTTAACTACACTTGCGGAAACCTCCCGCCCGCTTTGTCCAGACCCCAATGAAAGCCGAATCGTTTTCACCACGCAGATTGTTGCAGAGCATGACGCTCGGCACGGCTGTGTCGGTCGCCGTCGCCTTGCTGGCGACCACCGCGTCCGTCACGCCGGTTGACGCCTTTGCCGCCACTGCGAAGACCCACCAGGCCACCAAGAAAGCCGCTTCCACTTCGTCCGCGAAGAAGTCGCTGAAGGCTGCCTCCGCCAAATCCGCCGACGTCGCGTCGGCCGATGCGCCGCGCGCGAAGGCATCGCGCAAGCGCGCGACGCTCACGGCGAACGTGCACGGCCACCGTGGCGCGGTGCGCAAGGTCGCGTTCCAGCCGCGTCGCCCGACGGTCGGCCAGGCGTTCGGCCTGCACGACACGCCGGACGCGCTCGCGTTGCGCTCGAGTGTCGCCTACGTCGTCGACCAGAACACCGGCGAGCCGCTGTTCGACAAGAATTCGCACGCCGTCGTGCCGATCGCGTCGATCTCGAAGCTGATGACGGCGATGGTCGTGCTCGACTCGAAGTCGCCGATGACCGACCAGCTCGAGGTCACCGACGAAGATCGCGACTACGAAAAGGGCACGGGCTCGCGCCTGTCGGTCGGCTCGGTCCTGTCGCGCGAGGATATGCTGCACATCGCGCTGATGGCATCGGAAAACCGCGCGGCTGCCGCGCTGTCGCGCTACTACCCGGGCGGCCGTCCGGCCTTCATCGCCGCGATGAACGCGAAGGCGAAGACGCTCGGCATGAACGACACGCACTTCGAGAATTCGACGGGCCTGTCGAGCTCGAACGTGTCGAGCGCGCGCGACCTCGTGAAGATGGTCAATGCGGCGTACCAGTACCCGATGATTCGCCAGTTCTCCACCGATCGGACGTACGACGTCTATACGGGCAAGCGCAACCTGGTCTACAACAGCACGAACGCGCTGATCCGCGGCAACGGTTCGTGGGACATCGGCCTGCAGAAGACGGGCTTCATCAACGAGGCAGGCGAATGTCTCGTGATGCAGGCGACGATCCATGGCCGGCCGATGGTGATGGTGCTGCTGGATTCGTTCGGCAAGTATTCGCGCTTCGCCGACGCGGCGCGCCTGCGCAACTGGCTCGACGCCGGCGGCGGCGAGCGCCTGACGGCGGCCAACACGGCGAACGGCGGCACCTGATCGCGTCGCGGCGGTTTGCCGTCGCACCGGTCGCCGCAAAGAAAAAGCCCCGCAATCGCGGGGCTTTTTTTCGTTCGGTCGCCGTGCGGCGGGTGGCGCGACTCATGCGTGCCGTTGCAGTCCTTCCGTATCCTTCGCGGGCGCGGGGCGGTAGCCGAGCGATTCCGAGATGGTCAGCGCGGTGCGGCTCAACTGGCCGAGCCACGCGTCCTGCAGGCGGTCGGCCGGTGCCGACAGCGACAGGCCGGCGACGAGCTTGCCCGAATCGTCGTAGATGCCGGCCGCGATACAGCGCACGCCCAGCTCCAGTTCCTCGTTGTCGCGCGCACACGATTGCTGGCGCACGAGCGTCAGCTCGCGCTCGAGCTTCGCGATGTCGGTAATGCTGTTCTGCGTATGGCCGGACAGCCCGGTGCGCGTCGCATAGGCGCGCACGCGCGACGTTTCGTCGACCGCGAGGAACAGCTTGCCGACCGACGTCAGGTGCAGCGGCGCGCGGCCGCCGATCGCGCGGACGACCTGCATCCCCGAACGTTCCGAATACGCGCGCTCGATATAGACGATTTCGTCGCCCTGGCGTACCGACAGGTTCACGGTCTGGCCCGTCAGGCGGTGCAACTCGCGCATCGGCATCAGTGCCGCGTCACGTACCGACAGGCGCGCCTTCACGAGGTTGCCGAGCTCCAGCAGCCGCATGCCGAGCCGGTACGTGCCGGGATCGGAGCGGTCGACGAGGCGGCAGGTCACCATGTCGTTGAGGATACGGTGCGCGGTCGACGGATGCAGCTCCGTGCGCTGGGCAAGCTCCTTCAGGCTGACGGGGTCGCTGTGCGCGGCGAGCGCGTCCAGCAGCCGCATCATGCGTTCGATCACTTGGATCGACGTTTTGGAATCCGGGGTGGGTTGGCTCATGTCGGCGGAGAATCGGTTGACGCGTCAAGCGGTATTGCGTCGATTGTATCTCGTATTGTGAAAAAAGCGAACGCCGTTCGAGGAAGTCCTCGTTTCCTGACATCCATGCTTGCGCATGCGCCGGCGTTGGTCTTGCCGGCCAAACGGCGGATAATGAGAGCCGTTTTCTCGAAGGAGCGCGTATGCGAGTCGGTTTGTTCGTGACCTGCCTGGTCGACCTGATGCGTCCGGAAATCGGCTTTTCCGCGCTGAAACTGATTCGCGACGCCGGCTACGAGGTGTTCGTGCCGCCCGCGCAAACCTGCTGCGGCCAGCCGGCCTACAACTCGGGCGACCGCGCGCTCGCGCGCGACCTCGCGGAAAAGACGCTGCGCGAGTTCGAGCAGTTCGATTACGTCGTCGTGCCGTCGGGCTCGTGCGGCGGCATGATCCGCGCGCACTACGGCGACCTGTTCCGCGACGACCCCGAACTGATGGGGCGCTATGCGCGGTTCCAGCAGAAAGTCTACGAGCTGACCGATTTCCTCGCGAACGTCGCGAAGGTCACGCTCGCGCCCGGCGAATTCGCGGGGCCCGTCACCTACCACGACTCGTGCTCGGGCCTGCGCGAACTCGGCGTGAAAGCGCAGCCGCGCGCGCTGCTCGCGCAGCGCGGCGTGGCCGTTACCGAGATGAAGGATTGCGAGCACTGCTGCGGCTTCGGCGGCACGTTCGCGGTCAAGTACGGCGACATTTCGGCAGCCATCGCGGACGAGAAATGCGCGAACGTGCGCGCGTCCGGCGCGGGCGCCGTCGTGTTGGGCGATCTCGGCTGCATGCTGAACATCGAAGGGCGGTTGCGCCGCACGGGCGACCGCGACACGCGCGTGCTGCACGTCGCGCAGGTGCTGGCGGGCGACGTCTGACGCCCGGTTCCGCTCACTTTTCCCCGATACCGCGATGCAAGTCCAATCGATGCATTTCAAGGCGCGTGCCGGCCAGAAGCTGGCCGACCAGCGCTTGCAGCAGAACCTGAAGAAGCTGTCGACGAAGTTCGTGTCCGCGCGCGCCGACGCGATGACCGCGATCGACTTCCAGGCGACGCGCGCCGCGCTGAAGGCGCGCCGCAACCGTGCGCTGGAGAACCTCGACGTGTGGCTCGAGGCGTTCGAGCGCGAGGCGGCGCGGCGCGGCACGACGGTGCTGTTCGCGGAAACGACCGAGGACGCCGCGCGGCTCGTCGCCGACATCGCGCGGCGCCACGACGTGAAGAAGGTCATCAAGACGAAGTCGATGGTGTCCGAGGAAATGCGCCTGAACGCGGTGCTCGCCGAGATGGGCGTGCAGTCGATCGAGACGGACCTCGGCGAATACATCCTGCAGATCAACGACAACGAGCCGCCGAGCCACATCATTGCGCCCGTCGTGCACAAGGACAAGGACGAGATCGCCGACCTGTTCGCGCGTACGCACCATCGCGAGCGGCTGACCGAGATTCCCGACATGACGCGCGAGGCGCGCGAGGTGCTGCGCCCGCATTTCCTGTCGGCCGACATGGGCGTGACGGGCGGCAACTTCGTGATCGCCGAGACGGGTTCGGTCGCGATCGTCACGAACGAAGGCAACGAAGGCATGTGCACGGTGATGCCGCGCGTGCATGTCGCGGTGACGGGCATCGAGAAGGTGCTGCCGACGCTCGAGGATCTCGCGACCGCGATGCGTCTGCTGCCGCGTTCGGCGACCGGACAGAAGACGTCGAATTACTTCTCCCTGCTCACCGGGCCGCGCGGCCCGGCAGACGAGGACGGCCCGGAGCACAACTATGTCGTGCTCGTCGACGGCGGCCGCACGGGCCTGATCGGCGGCGAATTCCAGGAGATGCTGCGCTGCATCCGCTGCGGCGCGTGCATGAACCATTGCCCGGTGTACCAGAAGGTCGGCGGGCACGCGTACGGATGGGTCTATCCGGGCCCGATGGGGTCGGTGCTGACGCCGAGCTATGTCGGGATCGACCGTGCGCTCGACCTGCCGCAGGCCGCGACGCTGTGCGGCGAATGCGACAGCGTCTGCCCGGTGGGGATCCCGCTGTCGCACCTGCTGCGCACGCTGCGCGAGAAACAGGTCGAGCGGCACCTGCGGCCGTGGCGCGAGCGCGCCGCACTCGCCGCGTGGGGCTTTTTCGCGCGCCGACCGCTGCTTTACGCGCTGACGACCAAGCTCGCGGTGCGGGTCCTCGAGCGGCTCGGCGGCAGCGGCGGCATGCTGCGGCGGCTGCCGATGATGGGCGGCTGGATGGACACGCGCGACATGCCGACCCCGACCGGTCGCACGTTCCGCGAACTGTACGCGGCATCGCAAAGCCACCTCGGCTGACGACTGTTCATCGGGCGACAACAGTGCGTTCGCTATTTATGTATTTATCTCGATAGATGCGCTCTATAGAATCTCGTCTGTAGTCCCCGGAATTGGGTTTCGAGGAATGAGGTCAAGGAGCCGCATCATGAAAAAGACAATATCGATGTACTGGCCGCTGGCAATCGTCGTCCCGCTCGCCGCGCTCGCCTATCTGCACGCGATGGCCGACGCGCCGTCGCGTGGTCCGCTCGCCGTGCATCAGGCATCGGCCGAACTGGCGCGCGCGGTGTCGTTCGGGCTCGTCGACGACGCGGCGCAACCGTTGCCGGCCGCCTCCGGCGACGTCGTGCTGGCCGCACCCAAGGCGCTGTAAGGCACGCCGCCGTCGCTTTGCGCGGCGGCGCGATTTCGGGCGCCTTTGTATAATGGCGCGTTCTTCTCCGACGCGGTTCGCCGCGGCTTTCCGATAGTGCGATGACCCGCGTTGCGATCTGTTTTGTCTGTCTCGGCAATATCTGCCGTTCGCCCACGGCGGAAGGCGTGATGCGCCACCAGGTGGACGCGGCCGGGCTGGCCGAGCACATCACGATCGATTCGGCCGGCACCGGTGACTGGCACGTCGGCGAACCGCCCGACACGCGCGCGCAGGCGGCGGCCCGTACCCGCGGCTACGACCTCTCGGCGCTGCGGGCGCGGCAGGTGAGCGCGGCGGATTTCGAGCGGTTCGACCTGCTGCTGGCGATGGACGAAGCCAATCTCGCGGAATTGCGCCGGCGCTGTCCGCCCGAGCATCGCGACAAGGTGCGCCTCCTGATGGAATTCGCGTCGGGCGCGGCCGAAATCGAAGTGGCCGATCCTTATTTCGGCGGCGCGCAGGGCTTCGAACAGGTGCTCGATCAGGTCGAGCGCGCCTGCGCGGGCCTGCTGGACACCCTCCGGAGCCGTACCGGACGCTGATCGCGGCAAGGTATTCAGCGTGCTGCGAATACCCTGCCGCAGACATGGATACTTGACTAAAATCGTCAAATATTTATACTTGACCAAAATCGTCAAGATTGCAGTCCCCTAGACACCATGAGACTCACCACCAAAGGCCGTTTCGCCGTCACGGCGATGATTGACTTGGCACTGCGCCAGGAGCAGGGCCCGGTGACGCTTGCAGGCATCAGCCAGCGCCAGCGGATTTCGCTCTCGTATCTCGAACAGCTGTTCGGGAAGCTGCGCAGGCATGAAATCGTCGAATCCGTGCGCGGCCCGGGCGGCGGCTACAACCTCGCGCGCCGCGCGCAGGACGTCACCGTCGCCGACATCATCATCGCGGTCGATGAACCGCTCGACGCCACGCAGTGCGGCGGCAAAGGCACGTGCGACGGCTCGAAGCAGCCCGACGGCCATTGCATGACGCACGAGCTGTGGTCGACCCTGAACCAGAAAATGGTCGAATACCTCGATTCGGTGTCGCTGCAGGATCTCGTCGATCAGCAGCGTGCACGCGAGGGCGCACCCGCGGTGCTGCGCGACCGGCGCGCGCCGGAGCCCGTCGCGGCGCCGGCCGAACCGGTGCGTACGATGCCGCTCGGCCCCAATTCGGTGTTCAACATCGCGAGTTCGTGAGCGCGAACGCGCCGCACACCCCATAACGCACATAGTCCCTGCACAGAATACCCGGAGCGACAGATGACCCAAGAGACTCTCCACCTGCCCATCTACATGGATTACAGCGCGACGACGCCGGTCGACCCGCGCGTGGTCGACAAGATGGTGCCGTATCTGCGCGAGCAGTTCGGCAACCCGGCATCGCGCAGCCACGCATACGGCTGGGATGCGGAGCGCGCGGTTGAGGAAGCGCGCGAGCAGGTGGCCGCGCTGGTGAACGCGGATCCGCGCGAGATCATCTGGACGTCCGGCGCAACGGAGTCGGACAACCTCGCGATCAAGGGTGCCGCGAACTTCTACAAGGGCAAGGGCAAGCACATCGTCACGGTGAAGACCGAGCACAAGGCCGTGCTCGACACCTGCCGCGAGCTCGAGCGCGACGGCTTCGAAGTCACCTATCTCGACGTAAAGGAAGACGGCCTGATCGACCTCGACGTGTTCAAGGCCGCGCTGCGCCCGGACACGATCCTCGTGTCGGTGATGCACGTGAACAACGAGATCGGCGTGATCCAGGATATCGAGACGATCGGCGAGATCTGCCGCGAGAAGGGCATCGTGTTCCACGTCGACGCCGCGCAGTCGACCGGCAAGGTCGAGATCGATCTCGCGAAGCTGAAGGTCGACCTGATGTCGTTCTCGGCGCACAAGACGTACGGCCCGAAGGGCATCGGCGCGCTGTACGTGCGCCGCAAGCCGCGCGTGCGCATCGAAGCGCAGATGCACGGCGGCGGTCACGAGCGCGGCATGCGTTCGGGCACGCTGGCGACGCACCAGATCGTCGGCATGGGCGAAGCGTTCCGCATCGCGCGCGAAGAAATGGCGACCGAGAACGAGCGCGTCCGCATGCTGCGCGACAAGCTGCTGCGCGGCCTGTCGCAGATCGAGGAAACGTACGTGAACGGCGACATGGAGCACCGTGTCCCGCACAACCTGAACATCAGCTTCAACTTCGTCGAAGGCGAGTCGCTGATCATGGCGATCAAGGATGTCGCGGTGTCGTCGGGTTCCGCTTGCACGTCGGCGTCGCTGGAGCCTTCGTACGTGCTGCGTGCGCTCGGCCGCAACGACGAACTCGCCCACAGCTCGATCCGCTTCACGGTCGGCCGCTTCACGACGGAGCAGGACGTCGACTTCGTGATCGACCTGCTGAACAGCAAGATCTCGAAGCTGCGCGAACTGTCGCCGCTCTGGGAAATGCACCAGGAAGGCATCGATCTGTCCACGATCGAATGGGCTGCGCACTGAACATCGCATTGAGTACATTCGCGGGCGAATTTGCGCACGCAGACGTAACGAGTCAAGGAGTCTGAGTCATGTCATACAGCAACAAGGTTCTGGATCACTACGAAAACCCGCGTAACGTCGGTTCGTTCGCGAAGGACGACGACGCGGTCGGTACGGGCATGGTCGGCGCGCCGGCCTGCGGCGACGTGATGAAGCTGCAGATCCGCGTCGGCGCGGACGGCGTGATCGAAGACGCGAAGTTCAAGACGTACGGCTGCGGTTCGGCCATCGCGTCGAGCTCGCTCGTGACCGAATGGGTGAAGGGCAAGACGCTCGACGAGGCGCTGTCGATCAAGAACACGCAGATCGCCGAAGAACTTGCACTGCCGCCGGTGAAGATT
Source organism: Burkholderia sp. Tr-862 (assembly GCF_011753085.1). Taxonomy (NCBI): domain Bacteria; kingdom Pseudomonadati; phylum Pseudomonadota; class Betaproteobacteria; order Burkholderiales; family Burkholderiaceae; genus Burkholderia; species Burkholderia sp. Tr-862. Next base: position 9,798 of record NZ_VWWG01000110.1, on the reverse strand, counting down.
CACTGCTCGATTCTCGCGGAAGACGCGATCAAGGCAGCCGTGGCCGACTACAAGAAGCGCCACGACACCACGGAAGGCGATCAGGCAGCGGCCTGAGCGGCATCGAGCGGCTTGTGAAGGATCGCGGCGGGCCCCAGGCGTGCCGCGGCAAGGACATCATGGCAATTACACTGACCGAAAAAGCAGCACAGCACGTCCAGAAATACCTCGTCCGTCGCGGCAAGGGTGTGGGCCTGCGGCTTGGCGTTCGCACGACCGGGTGCTCGGGGCTCGCGTACAAGCTCGAGTATGTCGACGAGCTCGCTCCCGAGGATCAGGTATTCGAGAGCCATGGCGTGAAGGTCATCGTCGACCCGAAGAGCCTCGCGTACATCGACGGCACCCAACTCGACTTCGCGCGCGAAGGCCTGAACGAAGGGTTCAAGTTCAACAACCCGAACGTGAAGGACGAGTGCGGCTGCGGCGAATCGTTCCGCGTCTGACGCGGTCTTCCGCGCAATGCGGGCAAGAGGCGGCACGGGCCGCCTTTTTAATGTGCGGCGTTTGCCGCGCGATGAACCGGAATTGAACGCGACGATGGTTTCGCTGAAAGACAGCCACTTCGATCTGTTTCACCTGCCGGCGCAATTCGCGCTCGACGAGGCGACGCTCGACAGCGCGTATCGCACGGTGCAGACGCAAGTGCACCCGGACCGCTTCGCGGCGGCCGGCGATGCGCAAAAACGCATCGCGATGCAATGGGCGACGCGTGCGAACGAGGCCTACCGTACGCTGCGCGATCCGTTGAAGCGTGCGACCTATCTGTTGTTGCTGCGCGGCGTCGACATCGGTGCTGAAAACAACACCGCGATGGAGCCCGCGTTCCTGATGCAGCAGATGGAGTGGCGCGAAGGCATCGAGGATGCCGCGGCCGCCCGCAACGTCGACGCGCTCGATGCGCTGCTCGCCGAACTGCGTGATGAGAAGCGCGTGCGCCTCGAGCGCCTCGGCACGTTGCTCGACAGCGCAGCCGACCAGGCCGCCGCCGAGGCCGTACGCCAGCTGATGTTCATCGAACGCGTCGCGTCGGAAGTGGGCGCGCAGATCGAGCGCCTCGAAACTTAACCGCGTGCCTCGCGGCACGCGCAGCAAACGGGCCGAGCGCCCGAACGAACCAAGATGGCTTTACTGCAAATTTCCGAACCGGGCATGGCGCCGGCGCCGCACCAGCGGCGACTCGCTGTCGGGATCGATCTCGGCACGACGAACTCGCTCGTCGCGGCCGTGCGCAACAGCGTGCCCGAAGTGCTGCCGGACGACGCGGGCCGCGCGCTGCTGCCGTCGGTGGTCCGTTATCTGGAGAAGGGCGGCCGCCGCATCGGCCACGAAGCGAAGGAGCAGGCCGCGACCGATCCGCGCAACACGATCGTATCGGTCAAGCGCTTCATGGGCCGCGGCAAGGCCGAGGTCGAAGGCGCGGCGAACGCACCTTACGAATTCGTCGATGCGCCGGGCATGGTGCAGATCAGCACGATCGACGGCGTGAAGAGCCCGGTCGAAGTGTCGGCCGAGATTCTCGCGACGCTGCGTTACCGCGCGGAAGACACGCTCGGCGACGAACTGGTCGGCGCGGTGATCACGGTGCCCGCGTATTTCGACGAGGCGCAGCGCCAGGCGACGAAGGACGCCGCGCGTCTCGCGGGCCTCAACGTGCTGCGCCTGCTGAACGAACCGACCGCGGCCGCGATCGCCTACGGTCTCGACAACGCGGCCGAAGGCCTCTACGCGGTGTACGACCTCGGCGGCGGCACGTTCGACCTGTCGATCCTGAAGCTGACGAAGGGCGTGTTCGAAGTGCTGGCTGCGGGCGGCGATTCCGCACTCGGCGGCGACGATTTCGATCACGTGCTGTTCGGTCACGTGCTCGCACAGGCCGGCATCGACGTGAAGGCGCTCGCGCCCGAGGACGTGCGCCTGCTGCTCGATCGCGTGCGCGTGCTGAAGGAAGCGCTGTCGTCCGCGCCGCAGGCGTCGCTCGACGTGACGCTGTCGAACGGTGCGCAGCTCGTGCAGACGATCTCGCACGACACGTTCGCGTCGCTCGTCGAGCCGCTCGTGCAGCGTACGCTGACACCGACCCGCAAGGCATTGCGCGACGCGCAGGTGACCCCGGCCGACATCAAGGGTGTCGTGCTGGTTGGCGGCGCGACGCGCATGCCGGTGATCCGCGATGCGGTCGCGAAGTATTTCGGCCAGCCGCCGCTCGTCAATCTCGATCCGGACCAGGTGGTTGCGCTCGGCGCGGCGATTCAGGCCGACCTGCTCGCCGGCAATCGCGGCGGCGGCGACGACTGGCTGCTGCTCGACGTGATCCCCCTGTCGCTCGGTGTCGAGACGATGGGCGGTCTCGTCGAGAAGATCATTCCGCGCAACTCGACGATTCCGATCGCGCGTGCGCAGGAGTTCACGACCTTCAAGGACGGTCAGACCGCGATGGCGATCCACGTCGTGCAAGGCGAGCGCGAGCTCGTCGCCGACTGCCGGTCGCTCGCACGCTTCGAGCTGCGCGGCATCCCGCCGATGACGGCCGGTGCGGCGCGCATCCGCGTGACCTATCAGGTCGATGCGGACGGGCTGCTGTCGGTGTTCGCACGCGAGCAGCATTCGGGCGTCGAGGCATCGGTCGTTGTGAAGCCGTCGTACGGCCTCGCCGACGACGACATCGCGAAGATGCTCGAGGACAGCTTCAAGACCGCCGAGATCGACATGCGCGCACGCGCGCTGCGCGAAGCTCAGGTCGAGGCCCAGCGGATGATCGAGGCGACGCAGGCGGCGCTGGCGGCCGACGGCGAATTGCTCGATGACGCCGAACGCACGCAGGTCGACGCGCTCGTCGCGGCGCTGCGCACGATCGCTCAGGGCGACGACGCGGACGCGATCGAAACCGCGACCAAGGCATTGGCCGACGGCACCGACGAATTCGCGGCGCGCCGGATGGACAAGAGCATCAAGCGCGCATTGTCGGGCCGACGGCTCGACGAGATCTGAACGAACGACCTGCACGCGGGCCGGCGACGGCCCGCGCGATATTGAACCGTGCGGCGCCAGCCGCCGCACCCTGACTGACGGAACGGACATGCCTCAACTGGTAGTGCTGCCTCACGTCGAACTGTGTCCGGACGGCGCAGTGATCGACGCGACGCCCGGCAAGAGTATTTGCGACAACCTGCTCGACCACGGGATCGAGATCGAGCATGCATGCGAGAAGTCGTGCGCATGCACGACCTGCCACGTGGTGATCCGCGAGGGCTTCAACGATCTCGAGCCGTCCGAAGAGGACGAAGACGACCTGCTCGACAAGGCGTGGGGCCTCGAGCCGACGTCGCGCCTGTCGTGCCAGGCGATCGTGCAGGAAGATTCGGACCTGGTGGTCGAGATCCCGAAGTACTCGATCAACCACGCGAAGGAAAATCACTGACGGTTCGGCGGGGCGGGCGGCGCGTATCATGTGCGTTCCGCCTAGCGAACTCGCTACATACACGGGAGAGCAGGCCATGAAATGGACCGATTCGCGCGAAATCGCCATCGCGCTGGCAGACAAGCATCCGGATGTCGATCCGCAGCGGATCAATTTCGTCGACCTGCGCCAATGGGTCATCGAGCTCGATGGCTTCTCCGACGATCCCAGCCACTCGGGCGAGAAAATCCTCGAAGCGATCCAGGCTCACTGGATCGACGAATCCGACTTCGACGACGAAGACTGAGGTTCGCGCCCGGCGCCCGGCACTCGCTCGGCGCCGCTCCCGCAAAAAAGAAAAGGCTCGTGATGCTGTCACGAGCCTTTTTCATTTCCGGCGCGGCACAAGGGCCGCCCGGCGATTCGTCACGCGTTGCGTGTTACGCGCCGACCAGCGTGCCGTTCTCGATCCGCACGCGCTGACCCTGGCCGAACGGCGGCGCGCTGTGGTACGTGAACGTACGCGTCGCGCCGCTTTCCATCTGGACCTGCACCTGGTAGTCGGTTTCCGCGCGCACCTGCTTCTCGACCTGGTTGCCGGCAAGACCGCCGCCGAGCGCGCCAATGATGGTCATCGCGGTGCGGCCGTTGCCGTGACCGAACTGGTTGCCGAGCAGGCCGCCGGCTGCTGCGCCGCCGACCGCGCCGATCCCCGAGCTCTGGCCCGGCGTGCGCGATTGCGTGATCGAGACGATCGTGCCGCAGCTCTGGCAATAGGCCGGCTGAGCGGGCGCGGACTGCTGTTGCGCATATTGCGGCGGTTGCGGTGCCGGCGTGTGGCGGTGGTGCGTGGCTGCCGGGCGCGGCGCGGGCTTCGGTTCGGCTTGTGCCGCCGCCGCCTTCTCGGCCGCAGCCTTTTGCTCAGCCTTTTGCTGCGCGGCCTGTTCGGCTGCCTGCTGCTGCGCTTGCGCGGCTAGCGCGGCACTCGCTGCCGCGGCCGTATCGACGGCCGGCTGCGACGCAATCAGCGCGGCCTGGGTCTGACCGTTCTGCGCGTTATTGCTGCTGGCCTTCGGGAGGATGCCCGTAATCGCGGCGGTGGCGGCGAGGCTGGCGACGATGACGGCGCCTGCCGCGGTCGCGATGAGCGGGTGGAGGCGTTGTTTTTGCGGCGTGGTCTGATTCTGGTTGTCCATGTTTTTCTCCGGTGTCGACCCGGCTCCGCACGTTGGCGCTGGCCGGATCCCACGCTTCGGGAGCGAGCAGACTTGGCGTTCCGGCGCCGCGTTCTGGTCCCGTGGTCATGCGTGGTGACGCAACAGGAGTGTCGTCTACCGGCGAGCGGCGCACCGTATCAAGGTGTAACGAATTGCAGCAAGGGACCGGCGCGCGTAACCGGGAAAACCCGGAGAAGGCCGTCACGACGAGGGGATAAAACGGGGGAGGATCGAAAGCCAGCGGACGCCGGCAGGCGGGATTTACGCGTGGTTACAAACCGCACGCGTGCGCGCCGCGGGGCGCGGCGCACACGCAAGCGCGAGCGTCAGTCTTCGCGGCGCAGGTGCGGGAACAGCAGCACGTCGCGGATCGTCGGGCTGTCGGTCAGCAGCATCACGAGACGGTCGATGCCGATCCCGCAGCCGCCCGTCGGCGGCATCCCGTGTTCGAGCGCGCGGATGTAGTCGGCGTCGAAGAACATCGCTTCCTCGTCGCCGGCATCCTTCTGCTCGACCTGCTTCTTGAAACGCGCGGCCTGGTCTTCCGGATCGTTCAGCTCCGAGAAGCCGTTCGCGATCTCGCGGCCCGTCATGAACAGCTCGAAACGCTCGGTGATGCCCGGCGTCGTATCCGACGCGCGTGCGAGCGGCGACACTTCGACCGGGTAGTCGATGATGTAGGTCGGCTCCCACAGCTGCGATTCGGCGGTTTCCTCGAACAGCGCAAGCTGCAGCGCGCCGATGCCGGCGTTCAGGAAGGCGGGCTGCGACACGTCGACGCCGAAGCGCTTCAGTTCGGTACGCAGGAATGCGTCGTCCGACAGCTGGCCGTCGGTGTATTGCGGCGCGTACTTCTGGATCGCCTGCGTGATCGTCAGGCGGTGGAACGGCTTTGCGAGGTCGAGTTCGCGGCCCTGGTACTGGATCGTCGCGGTGCCGAGCGCATCGATCGCCGCCTGGCGGATCAGCTGCTCGGTGAAGTCCATCAGCCAGCGGTAATCGGTGTACGCGGCGTAGAACTCCATCATCGTGAATTCCGGGTTGTGGCGCGGCGACACGCCTTCATTCCGGAAATTGCGGTTGATCTCGAACACGCGCTCGAAGCCGCCGACGATCAGGCGCTTCAGGTACAGCTCCGGTGCGATGCGCAGGAACATCTGCATGTCGAGCGCGTTGTGATGCGTGACGAACGGCTTGGCCGCGGCGCCGCCCGGGATCGGGTGCAGCATCGGCGTTTCGACTTCCATGAAGTCGGCGTTGTCCATGAACTTGCGGATCGACGCGATGGTCCGGGTGCGCGCGCGGAACGTGTCGCGCGTTTCCGGCGTGACGATCAGGTCGACGTAGCGCTGGCGATAGCGCATCTCCTGGTCGGCGAGGCCGTGGAACTTGTCCGGCAGCGGGCGCAGCGCCTTCGACAGCAGGCGCAGTTCCTTGCACTGGACCGACAGCTCGCCCTTGTTGGTGCGGAACAGCACGCCGCGGGCGGCGACGATGTCGCCGAGGTCCCACTTCTTGAATGCGTCGTAGGTTTCCGCGCCGACGTCGTTCGGCGTCACGAAGAACTGGATCTGGCCCGAACCGTCCTGCACCGTCGCGAAGCTCGCCTTGCCCATCACGCGCTTGAGCATCATGCGGCCGGCGACCGACACCTCGACCGGGTTCGCTTCGAGCGCGGCCTTGTCCGAGTCGGCGAAGGTTGCCTGGAGATCGGCGGCGTGATGCGTCGGCCGGAAATCGTTCGGATAGGCGACGCCTTGCTCGCGCAATGCGCGCAGCTTCTCGCGGCGCTCGGCGATGATCTGGTTTTCGTCCGCCGCGACGGCGGGCTGCGTTTGGGTCGGTTCGGTCATGATGGTCGGAATTCGGAATGGGTGCGGCAACGCAACGGGAAGGGCGGCGCGACCGGAGAGGCCGCGCCGCGGCGCTTACACGCCCTGTTTGAGGCTCGCGCTGATGAAGTCGTCGAGATCGCCGTCGAGCACGGCTCGCGTGTTGCTCATTTCGACGTTCGTGCGCAGGTCCTTCACGCGGCTCTGGTCGAGCACGTACGAACGGATCTGGTGGCCCCAGCCCACATCGGTCTTGCTCGATTCGAGCTTGTCCTGCTCGGCCTGGCGCTTGCGCATTTCGGCTTCGTACAGGCGCGACTTCAGCATCGCCATCGCTTCGGCGCGGTTGCGGTGCTGCGAGCGGTCGTTCTGGCACTGCACGACAATGCCGGTCGGCATGTGCGTGATCCGCACGGCCGAATCGGTCTTGTTGATGTGCTGGCCGCCCGCGCCCGACGCGCGGTACGTGTCGATGCGCAGGTCGGCCGGATTGACCTCGACTTCGATCGAGTCGTCGATTTCCGGATACACGAACACCGACGAGAACGACGTGTGGCGGCCGCCGGACGAGTCGAACGGCGACTTGCGCACGAGGCGGTGGATGCCCGTTTCGGTGCGCAGGAAGCCGTATGCGTATTCGCCCGTGACCTTGACCGTCGCGTTCTTGATGCCGGCGACGTCGCCGTCCGACTCTTCGAGCACTTCGGCCTTGAAGCCCTTGCGCTCGCAGTAGCGCAGGTATTGGCGCAGCAGCATCGACGCCCAGTCGCACGCCTCGGTGCCGCCGGCGCCGGCCTGGATGTCGATGAAGCAGTTGTTCGGGTCGGCCGGGTTCGAGAACATCCGGCGGAATTCGATGTCGCCGACGCGCGCTTCGAGCTTCTTCGCGTCGTCTTCGGATGCGACGAGGGTGTCTTCGTCGCCTTCCTCGCGTGCGAGCTCGAACAGGTCGAGCGCATCGCGCAGGTCGCTATCGAGCGCGGTGAGCGTCGTGACGACGCCTTCGAGCAGCTTCTTCTCGCGGCCGAGTGCCTGGGCGTTCTTCGAATCGTTCCAGACGTTCGGGTCTTCGAGTTCCTTGTTGACTTCGGTCAGACGCGCAGATTTGGCGTCGTAGTCAAAGATACCCCCGAAGCTCGCCCGCGCGGGTGCGCAGGTCGAGCAGGGAGCTTTCGATCGCGTTGAGACGTTCCGCTTCCATGATCGTTCGCTGTTCTTGCTTCGTAAAAAAGCGGAATTATAGCCGATCGGCGGGGTTTCCCGGTGACGCGGGGTGTGCTTGCATGCGCGCCGTGGCCCCGTTCGGCGCGGCGCGTATGCGGCCCACGAGCGCGCGGGCCGGGTGGCCGGTGCTCAGCCGGCCGCGTGCTCGACGATCAGCTGGACGCGCGTCACGCCGTTCCACGTGTCGGCGACGAGGCGATACGCGATCAGCGCGCTCGCCGGCAGCGGCTCGGGGTGGTTGAACCAGATCGCGTTGAAGCGCTGGCGGCCGCGCGCCAGCTGCAGCTTCAGGTGCTTTTCCTTCACGAGCGACTGCGACACGACGTCGAACTCGCCGGAGAAAAGCGGGGCCGGAAAGCCCTGGCCCCAGACGGCTTCGTCGAGCAGCCCGACGAACTGCGGCGTGAAATACGCGTCCTCCAGTTCGCCGTCGGTCTCGATCACGCGCGCGAGCGCGTCGTCGGACAGCCATTCGCGCGCGACGGCCTCGAACGCGGCCGCGAAGCGCGGCACGTCGTCGGTGCCGAGCGTGAGGCCGGCCGCCATCGCGTGGCCGCCGAACGCGACGATCAGGTCGGGCTCGCGCTTCGACACCAGGTCGAGCGCGTCGCGCAGGTGGAAGCCGGGAATCGAGCGACCCGAACCCTTGACCCGCGTGCCGGCTTCGTCCGCATGCGCGAACGTGAACGACGGGCGGTGGAATTTCTCCTTGAGCCGCCCGGCGACGATGCCGATCACGCCCTGGTGCCATTCGGGATTGAACAGCGTGATCGTGCACGCGTCGGCCGGATCGACGTCGGCGAGGTCGGCGAGCGCCTGCTGCTGCATGCCGGCCTCGATCTCGCGGCGCTCGCGGTTCATCACGTCGAGCTGCTGCGCGAGGTCCCACGCGCGGCCGATGTCGTCGGTGATCAGGCATTCGATGCCGAGCGACATGTCGGAGAGCCGCCCGGCGGCATTCAGGCGCGGGCCGAGGCCGAAGCCAAGGTCGAACCCCGATGCGGTGCGCGCCTCGCGGCCGGCGGCGCGAAACAGCGCGGCGATGCCCGGCTGCATGCGGCCGTTGCGGATGCGTTGCAGCCCCTGTGCGACGAGCACGCGATTGTTGCCGTCGAGCCGCACCACGTCGGCGACGGTGCCGAGCGCGACGAGGTCGAGCAGTCCGTCGAGGCGCGGCTCGGCTTCCTTGCTCGCGAACGCGCCGCGGCGGCGCAGCTCGGCGCGCAGCGCGAGCAACACGTAGAACATCACGCCGACACCGGCGATGTGCTTGCTCGGGAACGCGCAGCCGGGCTGGTTCGGGTTCACGATCGCGCGCGCGGCGGGCAGTGCGTCGCCGGGCAGGTGGTGGTCGGTCACGAGCACGTCGATGCCGCGTGCATTCGCGGCTTCGACGCCCGCGACGCTCGCGATTCCGTTGTCGACGGTGATCAGCAGGTCGGGCTTGCGGGCGGCCGCGAGTTCGACGATCTCGGGCGTGAGCCCGTAGCCGTATTCGAAGCGGTTCGGCACCAGGTAGTCGATCTGCGCGCCGAACATCCGCAGGCCGCGCACCGCGACCGCACAGGCGGTCGCGCCGTCGCAGTCGTAGTCGGCGACGACCAGCAGGCGCCGCTTGTCGGCGATCGCGTCGGCGAGCAGCGACGCGGCGTCCGCGCAGCCTTTCAGTTCGGTGGGCGGCACGAGGCGCGCGAGCGCGGTCTCGATGTCGGTCGGGGACTGCACGCCGCGCGATGCATACAGGCGCGCGAGGACGGGGTGCAGGCCGTGGCGCGCGAGCGCTTCGGCGTCGGCGGGCGCGACGGGGCGGGTAACGATCCGGGTCATACGAGTGGGGTCATTCGAACAGGGACGCCAGCGCGCGGCGGCGCCAGAACTTGCGCAGGTCGCCGCGCGTCGCGTGCAGCGTCACGGAGCTGGTGTCGCCGCACAGCGTGAAATCGACGCTGGCCAGCTCGCCGTTCCGCAGCGCGGCGAGGGTCGGCGCGAACCAGTCGCGCTCGAGCATGGCGAGCGCGTCGTGCCAGCGTGCCCAGTCCTGTTCGATGAACGGGGCGGACAGCGCCGGCAGCTCGACGAGCGTCGCGCA
>NZ_VWWG01000109.1:0-238 GCF_011753085.1 Burkholderia sp. Tr-862 | reverse complement strand
GCATTAAAAAAAAAAAACCTATACCCACATCTACCTCACACCTACGTCCGAGCCTACAACTGTACTTCAACTATCCTTCCACTTGCTAGCCCCCACTTTTATGCCCTTATCTTACCTCTTTTCCTCACACACCTCAACCCAACACCTTCACCCTACAGTACAACCTCTTCACTTTCATTACAACACCCCATCATTCACTATCCTCTACTCTCTGTGCCGTCTATGGTCCCTCCCTCTA
>NZ_VWWG01000108.1:0-22513 GCF_011753085.1 Burkholderia sp. Tr-862 | reverse complement strand
CCATCCCGAACAGGACCGTGAAACGACTCTACGCCGATGATAGTGCGGATTCCCGTGTGAAAGTAGGTAATCGTCAGGCTCCCTAAGCCAGAAACCCCCGCCCGAAAGGCGGGGGTTTTTGCATTTGTGGCGCCGGAAAGGGCGATAGTGGCGCTAGCGCCAGCGCTGGCGGGCCGGTGGGTCAGCTAGGTCGGCCGGCATCACACTTCCTTGATTCACCGTCACAGACGAACCTCCCCAGGCAACACCAATGAAAAATCTCGTCCCGCTTCTGTATTGCTTCGCCCTGCTGGGATGGGCTGCGCAGTCTCACGCTGACTGCGTCCATGCGCCATTTCACGCAAAATTCCAGGACGCAGACGGCGATGTGGGCCCGTTCGCCAATATGAAGTTTTCCCTGATCCGGGTGTCGGATGGCGCCGTGGTTTATCAAGGGACAACCGACGACCAGGGGCGAGCTGATTGGCGCGATGCGTGTCGAGGTGAGCACTATAGAATTCGACAGGATGGCCTGATGGGCGAGTAACATCGCCGATCTTCTCCGATATTGGCTCAAATACGCGCTTGTTGACCTCAGTGGCATGTGTGGCCGATCGCCGACCCAAGTCGAATCTATGCGCATAAAGTGGTTTCAGCGCCACGTGTCGGCAGCACGAGGTTCGGACGCTTCAGGGTAATATCGCCACTCGTCCGGCTTCCGCACGTGGTTGCCGGTGTGCTCCGCCTTCCGCAACTGCATCGTTCATGACTTCCAGCTCTGCTCAGAGTGGTCGGACGACCGACTTCTTGCCGTATCTCGTCGCCGCGACCTTCTTCATGGAGTATCTCGACACGACCGTGATCGCGACCGCGCTGCCGCAGATGGCGCATTCCTTCGGTGTCGGGCCGAATGCGCTGAGTCTCGGGATGACGGCCTACATGCTCGCGCTCGCGGTATTCATCCCGATCAGCGGCTGGATCGCGGACCGATACGGTTCACGCACGGTGTTCGGCAGCGCGATCGTGATTTTTACCGGGGCATCGATTCTGTGCGGGCTGTCCAACGGCGTGGTGACGTTTACGGCCGCTCGCCTGCTGCAGGGCGTCGGCGGGGCGATGATGGTGCCGGTCGGGCGGATGATCGTCGTGCGCAGCACCGAGAAAGCACGGCTGATGCGCGCGATCGCGACGATCACGTGGCCGGGTATCGTCGCGCCGGTGGTGGGGCCGCCGATCGGCGGCTTCATCACGACCTATGCGTCCTGGCGATGGATCTTCCTGTTGAATGTGCCGCTTGGCCTCGCCGCGCTGGTCTGTACGTGCTTGATCGTCCGGAACGCGCGCGCGGACGACCAGCGGCCGCTCGATTGGGTCGGGTTCGTGCTGGCGGGCGGTGCGCTGACCTGTCTGCTGCTGGGTACCGAAACGGCTGGACAGCAGGATGCGCAGTTCACGCGTGCGGCCGTGCTGGTCGGGGCCAGCGTGTTGTTCGGCATCGCCGCGTGGCTGCACGCGCGGCGTTGCGCGCACCCGCTGCTCGACTTCACGACGCTGAAGGTGCCGACCTTCTCGGTCACGGTGCTCACCGGATCGGTCACGCGGATTGCGGTCAATGCGGTGCCTTATCTGCTGCCACTGCTGTTCCAGATTGGTTTCGGGCTGTCGCCGTTTCAGTCCGGGTTGCTGTTGCTCGCGAGCGCGCTCGGCAATCTGGGCATGAAGGCGGGCACGTCGTGGATCCTCGATCGTTTCGGGTTCCGCCGCGTCGCGCTCGTCGACGTGACGATCGTCGGCTTCTTCACGATCGCCTGCGGCTGGCTGACCGCGTCGACGCCGCTCGCGATCACGCTGCTGGTCGTATTCGTCTACGGACTGACGCGCTCGATGCAGTTCACGACGCTGGCGACCCTCGCCTATGCCGATGTTCCGTCGCACCAGACGAGCGCCGCGAGCACACTGTGGAGCGCCGCGCAGCAGATGACAATCGGGATGGGAATTGCATTCGGCGCGCTGGCATTGCGGCTCGCCGCGCTGATGCGCGGCGATGCGGTCGGGATTCACTACGTGCTCGACGATTTTCGCTGGGCGTTCGTTGCCGCGGGCGTGCTTGCACTGCTGACGTTGCCGGGCTATGCGCGGCTCGCATCCGATGCAGGCGACCGACTTCGGGCGAGTGCTGCGCGAGGGTAGGTTGAACGGCCGGTCATGCGTGAATGGCGACGGGGGCGTATGGTCGCGCTCAGTCGCTCCGCTCACCTGACGGTTCGATTTGTCACGGGCGCGATGAACCTTCGCGCATGCATTGCATGAGCTGGCACGGCCGTGTTGCTGGCGAGGTCCAGCCGCCATCCCGCGCATGCACGAGTTCGGGCATGATGCGGCGCGCGCCGCCGCCGTGCTCGCGTCGGTTGCCGCTACTGAGCATCATGAAAGATGATGCCAACCGTATGGCGGTGCCCGGTCCGGATACGGCTCACGCCGTGACGCAGGTTGACGCGATAGACGCCGCGCGTTCCCTGCACGGGCCGGCCGTGCACGGCGAAGATCACGGCGTCGCCTTGTGTCAGCGGCACCACTTCCGCACGCGATTGCATCCGCGGCCGCTGTTCCGTGAGCACGAACTCCCCACCCGTGAAATCCCGGCCCGGCGCCGACAGCAGGATCGCGACCTGCAGCGGAAAGACGTGCTCGCCATACAGGTCCTGATGGAGGCAGTTGTAGTCGTCCGGACCGTACTGCAGGATCAGCGGCGTCGGTCGCGTCTGTCCCGCCGCGTGGCAGCGCTCGAGGAATGCCGCGTGGTCGGCCGGGTAGCGGACGTCGATCCCGAGCGCCTGGTTCCAGCGATTCGCGATCGGCGCGAGATGCGGGTAGATCGCAGTTCGCAACGTGTCGACGACTGCTGGCAGCGGATAAGCGAAATACCGGTATTCGCCGCGGCCGAAGCCATGCCGCGCCATGACGACGCGCGAACGGTAAAGCGCATCGCGCGGATAGAGCGATGCCAGCGCCGTGCATTCGTCGGCGCAGAGAAGGCCCGGTACGCGAGCGCACCCATAGCGATCGAGTTCGGTACCGACGGCGGTCCAGTCGAGTGTGCTTACGCGTTGCGCGAGGTCGGCAGCTTCGATGGCGGGTTGCAGATCGGCGATGTTCACGGGTGTACCTCGTTCGTCAGCGATAGGGATAGGGTGTCGTGCGGGCATGTCGCGCGCGCCGGAATAGGCGCGGGCGGGTCGCAGCGGGATGGTCGGCGAGGCGATGTCGGGCAGCGTTGCGAGCACGACCGCGTCCACGAAAAGTCGATGAACCCAGTCTAATGTCGTCGGTACGACGGCGCGCTCCAGATCTTGCGCTTCAATTCGGGAGAGAGGGGGCAGATCGCGGCCGCGAGCAGGCGGGCGCAACGGCGATTCATTGCGCCGCCGTTACGCGACTGACCGGAATAAGCTCAGCACAGTGTGCGCGACACGGACGGCGAGAGGGCCTGCGAGGCGAAGAGGCGAAGAGGCGAAGAGACGAGGTGAGGAGACGTAGCAACCGAGCCAAATCCTTCACGGTGAGCGACCGGTTCCCCGGCCGCTCACCGTCCGTCCGCTCAGGCGATCGACCGGAACAGCCAGTAAAGTCCAGCCGCGAGTGCGATCGACGCGGGCAGCGTCAGCACCCACGCGAGCACGAGGCTGCGCACCGTGCTCCACTGCAATCCGGACCCGTTCGCCGCCATCGTGCCCGCGACGCCCGACGACAGCACGTGCGTCGTCGACACGGGCAGCCCGTACACATCGGCCGCGCCGATCGTCAGCATCGCGACGAGTTCGGCCGACGCGCCCTGTCCGTACGTCAGATGCTGCTTGCCGATTTTCTCGCCGACGGTCACGACGATCCGCTTCCAGCCGACCATCGTGCCGAGACCCAGCGCGATCGCAACAGCCACTTTCACCCAGGTCGGAATGAACTTGGTCGCATGATCGAGCTGCTTGCGGTAGTTGTCGATCGCGAGCTTGTCGTCGGCGGCGAAGGCGGGCTGACCCGCCTTCTCGATCAGGCGAATCGCTTCGGATACCAGATACATCGTGTTGCGCACGTTGTCGACGTCGCCCTGCGGCACGGCCGCCATCGAGCCCGACGAGCCGACCGCGGTCGCGAGCGACGTGGACAGTTGCTGCACGGCCGGCAGCACGGCAGGCGTTATCTCGCGGTGCTGCACGAAGTGCTCGACGTCGGCGCGCGGATTCGCGGACGGCGCGACGCCGTTCGAGTATTTCGCGAAGGTCGCGGCAGCCTGGTTCGCGACGGCGACGAAGGTCTGCGATTCGGCCGCCGTGACCGCCTTGTTCAGCGCGTACGCAGTCGGCATCGTGCCGATCAGGATCAGCATGATGAGGCCCATCCCCTTCTGCCCGTCGTTCGACCCGTGCGCGAACGACACGCCGGTACACGTGAGGATCAGCAGGCAGCGGATCCAGAACGGCGGCGGCTGATCCTTCTGCGGCTCCTTGTACAGTTCCGGAATCCGCACGACGGCCTTCAGCACGAGCAGCAGCAGTGACGCGCACAGGAAGCCGACGATCGGCGACAACAGCAGCGACTTGCCGACGCCGAGCGCCTGGCCCCAGTCGACGCCGCTCGTGCCCGACGGCCCGTGCATCAGCTGGTTCATCAGCCCGACGCCGATGATCGATCCGATCAGCGTATGCGAGCTCGACGACGGCAACCCGAAGTACCAGGTCGCCAGGTTCCAGACGATCGCGGCGATCAGCAGCGCGAACACCATCGCGAAACCCGACCCGCTGCCGACCTGCAGGATCAGCTCGACCGGCAGCAGCTGCAGGATGCCGAAGGCGACGGCCCCGCTGGAAACCATCACGCCGAGGAAGTTCCACATGCCGGACCAGATCACCGCGACGTTCGGCGTCAGCGAGTGGGTGTAGATCACGGTCGCGACCGCATTCGCGGTGTCGTGGAAGCCGTTGACGAATTCGAAGCCGAGCGCGATCACCAGCGCGGCGCCGAGCATCAGGTAGGGGAACAGCGACCCTTCGCGCACGGGCGACAGATCGGCGATCAGGTGGGTGGCGATATAGACGGCGCCGGCCGCGAGCACCAGCAGAAAGACGGCATAGCCGACCTGTCGGGTACGTTCGGTGGAGCCGGAATGGTTCGCGGCGGACGAAGCGGGCTGATTCATGGCGGCATCTCGTAGGTAACCGCAGCCGATCCTAGCTTTCGCTACCAGTCAGTTTGATGACAGTCGGGAGGACGAACCATTTTCTTACAGTCGTGTAAGGAAATGGCGCTGTCAATCTCCATATAGTGAGCAGGCGGGCTTACGCATCGGCATCGCGTCGAACGTCGTCCGTGATCGACGTCCAGCCATCTCCCGACGCGGCGAATACCGTGCACGACAGCGGCGCGACGTCGATGCGGGTCGCCGCCTTCGCGTCCATCCGGCGCACGTGCGCGATGGCCGCACGAACGATCGCCGCATGCGTGATCGCGACGATGTCGCGGCTACGTGGCAGTGCGTTCAACCATGCGCCGATCCGGCGCGCGACGTCTTCGAACGATTCACCGCCGTGCGGCGACGCGGACGGATCGTCGATCCAGGCGCCAAGTTCGTCCGGCAGGTCGCGCGCGAGGTCGTGCAGCCGCTTGCCGTGCCAGTGGCCGTAGTCGACATCGCGCAGCGCGTCGTCGATGCCCGCGCGCAGCCCGAGCGCGTCGGCGGTCTGCTGCGCACAACGTGCGGGGCTGCACAGCACGATC
This sequence comes from Burkholderia sp. Tr-862, assembly GCF_011753085.1. Taxonomy (NCBI): domain Bacteria; kingdom Pseudomonadati; phylum Pseudomonadota; class Betaproteobacteria; order Burkholderiales; family Burkholderiaceae; genus Burkholderia; species Burkholderia sp. Tr-862. The sequence continues at coordinate 16,765 of NZ_VWWG01000108.1, read as the reverse complement.
GCGCCGGGTGAGCCGGCGAACCGCCCGCGCAGCGCGGCAGCCTCGGCGAGCCCGGGTGCATCGAGCGGATCGTCGGCGGGAAACGCGCCGGTGCGCATCGCGCGGGTCGGCGCATGCGCGATCAGGCGCAGCAAGGCAGGTTGGGTCATGTCGATGGCCGGAGGGTTCGGAACGGCCGCGCTCGGGTGCGCGGGCCTTCAACACGCGAACGTTCGCGCGTACAATTCGCCCGATACGAAGGGCGGAAGCCGGTGCAAGCCCGGCGCGGTCGCGCCACTGTAACCGGGGATCTTCAATCCCGGAAGCCAGACCTGCCTTCGTATTCCATCCAACATTTGTCGGGGCGCGATTCCCCTGAGGTGCATCCATGAGCGAAGCAGTGCTGAAGCCGGTCGTCGTGCCGGCGCCCATTCCCGTCCGCGAACTGTTGCCGTGGGCCATCTTCGTCGGCCTGATCCTGTTGCTCGCGCTCTATTTCGTCGGTGCGGAACAGGGGGCGACGTCGCTCGTGCCGGGCATGTACGTGCACGAGTTCGTCCACGACGGCCGCCATCTGCTCGGCTTTCCCTGCCACTGACGCGGAGTACACGATGGTCGGAAAGCTGCTCATGCGCGGGATGCTCGCAGGCATCGCCGCAGGCCTCCTCACGTTCGGTTTCGCCAGAATCGTCGGCGAACCGCAAGTCGATCAGGCAATCTCCTTCGAAGAAAAAACCGAAGCCGCGAACGGCGAAGCGCCGGAGCCCGAACTGGTCAGCCGCCACACGCAGGCCGGCGTCGGCCTGCTGACGGGCGTCGTGACCTACGGCGCGGCATTCGGCGGGCTGTTCTCGCTGGTCTTCGCGTTTGCATACGGGCGAGGCAGCCGCCTCCCGGCACGGCCGCTCGCGGCATGGCTCGCGGCGGCGGCGTTCGTCGCGCTCGTGATCGTGCCGAACATCAAGTACCCGGCCAATCCACCGGCGGTCGGCGACCACGACACGATCGGCTATCGCACGGGCCTGTTCTTCCTGATGATCGCGATCTCGATCGCGACGATGGTGTTCTCGGTCAGCGTGCGTCGTCATCTGCTGGCGAAGCTCGGCCCGTGGAACGCATCGATCGTCGGGGGACTCACGTTCGTCGCGATCATCGCGGCCGTGCAGATCGGGCTGCCGTCGATCGATGAAGTGCCGGCCGAATTCCCGGCCGCGGTGCTGTGGAAGTTCCGCGTCGCCGCGATCGGCATGCAGGCGATCATGTGGACGACGATCGGCCTGCTGTTCGGCGCATGGGTCGAACGCGGCGAACGCGCCGGCATGCGCGCCGCCTGACGCGCATGGCATCGGGGCGCGCCTAGCGCAGCATGCGCGGCGCGCTCCACGTCGATTCGCGCGCCAGCGCGACGAATGCGGCCAGATAGTCGATCGACGCGTCCGCCTCGCGGATGCCCAGGAAGATCTGTTTCGCGATGCCCTTCTTCCCGAGCTTGACCGGCACGACCGGCATCCGGTCGGCGTATTCGTCGGCAAGCCATCTCGGCAGCGCGGCCACGCCGCGCCCGCTCGCCACCATCTGCAGCATGATGTCGGTCGTCTCGATCGACTTGTGGCGCCGCGGCACGATGCCGGCCGGCGTCAGGAACTGGTTGTAGATGTCGAGCCGGTCGGTCTCGACCGGATAGGTGATCAGGACCTCGTCGGTCAGCTGTTCGGGCGTCACGTAGTCGGCGTTCGCGAACCGGTGCGCATCCGCGACCACCAGCACCTGCTCGTAATCGAACACGGGATCGAAGCGCAGCCCCGGCTTGTTCAGCGGGTCGGGCGTCACGAGCACGTCGATGTCATGGCCGAACAGTGCGCCGATGCCGCCGAACTGGAAGCGCTGCTTCACGTCCACGTCGACGTCCGGCCAGCGCGACAGGTACGGCGACACGACCTTCAGCAGCCACTGGTAGCACGGATGGCATTCCATCCCGATGCGCAGCGTGCCGCGCTCGCCCTTTGCATACTGCTTCATCCGCTCCTCGGCGAGCTCGAACTGCGGCAGCAGCCGGTTCGCCAGCTTCAGCAGATATTGCCCGCCCTGCGTCAGCCGCAGGCCGCGGCCCTCCCGATCCCAGATCGGCGTGCCGAGCTGCTGCTCGATTTTCCGGACGGTATGGCTGAGCGCCGATTGCGTGAGGTGCAGCGCGTTGGCGGCCGCGGTCAACGAGCCCTGGCGCTCGACTTCACGGATCACGACGAGATGGAATCGTTCCAGCATGGATATCGCTCACTCCGCAAACACATGAAATAATTTAATGGATGAATGAAATAATGCCATTTTATTTCATGGGATGAAATCCCTATGATGGCTGCCGGATCTTCAATTTCTCTCTGGACGGCAGCTTCATGGTTACGACACACAATCTCGGTTTTCCGCGCATCGGCGCGAAGCGCGAACTCAAGTTCGGTCTCGAACGCTACTGGAAGGGCGAATCGTCGCGCGACGAGCTGAAGGCACTCGGCGCCGAGCTGCGCGAGCGTCACTGGAACGACCAGCGCGACCTCGATCTCGCGCCGATCGGCGATTTCGCGTTCTACGACCAGGTGCTCGACATGAGCTTTACGCTCGGCAACCTGCCGAAGCGCGTGCAGGGCTTCCACGGCGACGTGCTCGACAACTATTTCCGCGTCGCGCGTGGCCGCTCGGCGCAAGCGGCGGACGAGCATGCAGCGTGCTGCGGCGGCGTTTCCGCCGGCGAAATGACGAAGTGGTTCGACACGAACTATCACTACATCGTCCCGGAATTCCACGCGGACACGAACTTCTCGCTCGATCCGTCGTGCCTGCTTCAGCAACTGGCCGAAGCTCGGGCGCTGGGCGTCGCCACGAAGCCGGTGATTCTCGGCCCCGTCACGTACCTGTGGCTCGGCAAGGCGAAGGACGATTCGGATCGCCTCGCGCTGCTGCCGAAGCTGCTGCCGGTGTACGGTGCGCTGCTCGACACGCTGACCGCGCAGGGCGTCGAATGGGTGCAGATCGACGAACCGATCCTCGTCACCGAGCTCGACGCCGAATGGCGTCAGGCATTCCGCACCGCGTATACGGCGCTGGAAACGCGCCGTATCAAGCTGCTGCTCGCCACCTACTTCGGCCCGCTTCGGGACAACCTGACGCTTGCGGCATCGCTGCCGGTCGACGGCCTGCATGTCGACGCGATCAACGCCCGCGACGAAGTCGACGCGCTTGTGCGCGAACTGCCGGCCGACCGCGTGCTGTCGGTGGGCGCGATCAACGGCCGCAACATCTGGAAGACGGACCTGAACGCGACGCTCGACTGGCTCGAGCCGCTCGCGAAGCAACTGGGCGATCGCCTGTGGATCGCGCCGTCGTGCTCGCTGCTGCACGTGCCGGTCGATCTCGCGAGCGAAGAGAAGCTCGACGCGGAGATCCGTTCGTGGCTCGCGTTCGCGCTGCAGAAGCTCGACGAACTGAAAGTGCTCGCGACGGCGCTGAATGAGGGCCGCGACAAGGTGGCCGACGCGCTTGCCGCCAACGCCGCCGCGATCGACTCGCGCCGCCGTTCGCCGCGCGTGAACAACCCGGCGGTGAAGGCCGCGATCGCGCGCATCGACGCGCAGCTTGGCAACCGCGCGAGCCCCTATACGCAGCGCGCGCCGAAGCAGTCGGCACGCCTGAACCTGCCGGCCTTCCCGACGACGACGATCGGCTCGTTCCCGCAGACCGCCGAAATCCGCCAGGCGCGCAGCCGGTTCAAGTCCGGCGCGCTGGATGAAGCCGGCTACCGCGCGGCGATGCAGGCCGAGATCGAGCGCAGCGTGCGCGAACAGGAATCGCTCGAACTCGACGTGCTCGTGCATGGCGAAGCCGAGCGCAACGACATGGTCGAATACTTCGGCGAGCAGCTCGACGGCTACGCATTCAGCCAGTTCGGCTGGGTGCAGTCGTACGGTTCGCGCTGCGTGAAGCCGCCGATCCTGTTCGGCGACATCAGCCGTCCGAAGGCGATGACGGTCGAATGGATCACGTACGCGCAGTCGCTGACGAACAAGCCGATGAAGGGCATGCTGACCGGCCCGGTGACGATCCTGAACTGGTCGTTCGTGCGCGACGACCAGCCGCGCTCGGTGTCGTGCTACCAACTTGCGCTCGCGATCCGCGACGAAGTGCTTGATCTCGAGAAGGCCGGCGTGCGCGTGATCCAGATCGACGAGGCCGCGCTGCGGGAGGGGCTGCCGCTGCGCCGCGCGCAATGGGGCGAGTACCTGAAGTGGGCGGTCGAGTCGTTCCGCATCACCGCGAACGGCGTGCAGGACGACACGCAGATCCACACGCACATGTGCTATTCGGAGTTCAACGACATCATCGCGTCGATCGCCGATATGGACGCGGACGTGATCACGATCGAGACGTCGCGCTCGGACATGGAACTGCTCGACGCATTCGACAGCTTCAGGTATCCGAACGAGATCGGGCCGGGCGTGTACGACATCCATTCGCCGAACATCCCGACGCAGGATCACATCGTCGGCCTGATGAAGAAGGCGGCCGAGCGGATTCCGGCGGAACGCCTGTGGGTGAATCCGGACTGTGGGCTGAAGACGCGCCAGTGGGCGGAAGTGATTCCGGCACTGACGAACATGGTCGCCGCCGCGAAGACGCTGCGCAATCGCGCGCCGTGACGCGGGAGCGCGGACGGCGCCGTCGCCACGATGCCGGAACGTCGCGGGCCATCCCCCAACCGCTGGGCCGTTCGCGTCAATTGCGCCGCGTCGCCGCGCCGAGCGGCACCGCGGCGAGGTCGACGTAGCGGAACGCCGCGCGTGCATCGCGAATCGCCGCGGGATCGAGCGTGACGTCGACGATCGCTTCCCGATCGCCGGGCGCGACCGCGATGCACGTGCCGTCGGGGGCTGCGACGAGACTCGTGCCGCTGAACGTGTAGCGGTCGCCGGCGCCGACGCGGTTCGCCATCGCGACGTAGAGCTGGTTTTCCAGCGCGCGCACCGGGATCATCCGGCGATGCACGTCGCCGTACGGGTTCATCATGCCGTCGAGTATCACGATCAGTTCGGCCCCGGCATGCGCGAGCGCGCGCGCCGTTTCCGGAAACTCGAGATCGAAGCAGATCAGCAGGCCGACCTGTATCCCATGCCACGTGCAGACCGGAAACGCGTCGCCGGCCTCGAACACGCCGAGGTCGGATTCGTACAGATGCGTCTTCCGATAGCGCAACAGCACGTCGCCATTCGCATCGATCAACAGCGCGGTGTTGAAGAAGCGCGAGCCGTCGCGTTCCGGGAAGCCGAACGCAACGGCGACCGCCGCATCGCGTGCGGCATCGCGTACCGCGGTGACGGACGGCCCGTCGAGCGGCTCGGCCAGCCGAGCGACGTCGTCGGGCGTCGGAAAGCCGCTGGAGTAAGTTTCGGAGAACACGACGAGGTCGGCTGCGCCGCGCGCGGCGGCGATGATCGCGAGCGCTTTTGCGAGATTGCCGGCAACGTCGCCGTCGCGCAGTGCCGACTGGACGATGCGAATGCGCGGACCGTTCATCGTGCGTCTCCCTGCGCCGCGGTGGCGGCCGGCGCATCGGGCGCGGGTGTTTGGGCGATCACGCGCCGCTCGTGGTCGAGGTCGAGCGAGCGCGACAGCAGCCCGTAGACGCCGCCCGCGACGACCAGCCCGACGAGCCACGCGAGATCGACGCCGCCGAGCATCCGCGCGAACGGGCCGACGAACACCTCGCGGTTCGCTTCGGCGTCGAACACATAGAAGAACGGCACCATCGCCGCGAAGCCGATCAGGTACGACAGGATGCCGCGCAGTTGCCACGCACCGTACAGGCCGCGCGGCGTGAAGAAGTGCGCGATCGCGTAGCGGCCGCGGCGCACGAAGAAATAGTCGACAAGGTTCACCGCGGTCCACGGCACGAGGAAGTAGAGCATCAGCGTGAGGAACGTCTGCAGTAGCGCGATGCCGTTGCCACGGATCGCGAACACGCAGCCGAGCACAAATGCGCTGATCGCGACGATCGACACGACGCGCGCGCGGCGGGTCGGCCTGATCGGCACGAGCGAATCGATGCCGGTGAGCACGGTCAGCATCGCGCTGTACGCATTGAGCGCGATGATCGGCAGGAAGCCGGCGAGCGACACGATCGCGATCAGCTTGCCGAGGCCGGGTGCGAGCGACGTGCCGACGTCGTTCATCGCGACCAGCGCATCGGCCGCGTGCAGCGTCTGCGCGAGCCATGCGCCGAGCCCGATCATCCACGCGCCCGACAGCGACGCGCCGGCGAAGATCACCGCGATCAACTTCGCGCGGCTCGTGTGTTTCGGCAGGTAGCGCGAATAATCGGACACGTAGGGCGCATACGAGATGTTGTAGCTCGCGGCGATCGCGAACTGCGTCGCGAACGCGATCCAGTTGAAGCCCGGCGCGGCGGCGGTGCCCGCCTGCGCGGGCGCCGCGTGGCCGAACGCGACCGCGAGCGTGACGAGTGCATAGAGCGGCAGCGTCGCGACCAGCGCCCACTTGAAGGTGCGGTGCATCAGGTCGTGGCCGTAGATCGCGAGCAGCGCGCCGATCGACACGGCCGCGACGGCGACGAATCCGCCGTCGATCCCGAACACGTTATGCACGCCGTCGACAATCAGCGACACGTTCACGACGTTGAAGCCGACGAACACGAACAACGTCGCGAGCAGCGCGACGATCACGCCGCGATAGCCGAACTGCGCGCGCGACTGGATCATCTGCGGCAGGCCCATCTCCGGGCCCTGCGAACCGTGGAACGCCATGAAGAGCGTGCCGAACATGATGCCGAGCGCGCCGGCGAGCGTGGTCCAGCCGGCCGACAGCCCCATGCCGGGCCCGACGAAGCCGATCGAGATCGTGAAGAAATGGAAGTTGCCGAGGAACCAGAACGGGCCCTGGCTCGCGAGTTTCGCGTGGCGTTCGGTTTCGGGGATGTAGTCGATCGAGCGATGCTCGATCTCGAGACCGGCCGGTTCGGCGCGGTCGAGCGCGAGGGTGTCGGGGCGGTTCATGACGGCAGTGTCTCCTGGCGCACGGCTGCGAGGCCGGGGCGCGCGCAAGCCTGCCGCGACAGCGTCGCAGCAGGCCCTGAATGATCGTGTAGGGGGGAGGACGGCCCGGGAGGCCGCCCGTCGGGTGGTGCGTCAGGCGGTGCGAGCGCCGCGCGGCAGCGCTTCACGCGGCGCGCCCGCATCGTCCATGCTGACGCGGCGCGAGATCAGCCACACGCACAGCGACGACAGCACGGCCGCACTCGTGTACTGGATCGCGAGCGGCCACCATTGCGGCGCGACGTTCTGCGCGATCAGCGTGGCGACGAGCGGCGTCAGACCGCCGGCGATCGCGCCGCACACCTGGTACGCGATCGAGATCGCCGTGTAGCGGATGCGCGCGATGAAGATACCGCTGACGAAACCGGTGACCACCGAGTAGTAGCCCGATTCCGCGAGCGTCGCGAGGCCGACGCCGACCGTGATCGACAGCGGCGTGCCCATGTGCACGAGCGGCAGCATCACGAACGGCACGATCGCGGCCCAGGCGCCGGTGATCAGCAGCACGCGCGTCGTGCCGAAGCGCTGCGCGAGGAACGCGGCGGCGAGCTGCACGACGAACTGCAGCACGGCGACGATGGTCATGCAATGCAGCACCATCGACCGGTCGAGCGACAGGAACTGCGTCGCGTAGCTGATCATGAAGATGTTGCTGAAATACACGCCGGCGATCCCGTACACATTCGCGCCGATCGCGAGCAGCAGCAGCGGCCAGTACTTGAGCGCTTCGCGCACCGGGTTTTGCGCGGTGTTGCCGCTCTTCCTGACTTCCTCGAACTCGGGCGACTCCGACACGCTCGCGCGGATCACGAAGCCGACCACCAGCAGCACGGAACTCGCGAGGAACGGCACGCGCCAGCCCCAGCTCATCATGTCGTCCTTGGACAGCGTGCTGATCGCGCCGAACGCGAGCATCGACAGGATCAGGCCGCTCGCGCTGCCGAGCTGCGCGAACGACGCGAAGAACGTGCGCTTGCCTTCGGGCGCATGCTCGCCGGCGAGCAGCACTGCGCCGCCCCATTCGCCGCCGACCGCGATGCCTTGCAGCACGCGCATCAGCACGAGCAGGATCGGTGCGATCACGCCGGCCTGGGCGTGGGTCGGCAGCAGGCCGATCGCGACCGTCGACACGGCCATCAGCATCAGCGTCGCGAGCAGCGAACGCTTGCGGCCGAAGCGGTCGCCGAGATAACCGAACATCACGCCGCCGAGCGGCCGCGCGAAGAAGCCGACCGCGAACGAGCCGAACGACGCGAGCAGGCTGACGAAGCGGTTTTCACCGGGAAAGAACAGCGGCCCGAACACGATGGCGGCGGCGGTCGCGTAGCTATAGAAGTCGTACCACTCGATCGTGGTGCCGACGAACGACGCGAGCGCCGCCCGCTTCGGTTGTTTGACGGAAGTCCCCATCTGCTTTTTGTGCTCCTCTGGAATCCTCTGATTTGGAATAGGTCGCGTGGCCCGATCAGTCGCGGTATGCGACGCCGGGCAGCACGCACAGCAGCTCGTATGCGAGGTTCGCGCCGAGCAGCGCCGTGGTGCCGAACGGGTCGTAAGGCGGCGCGACTTCGACGAGATCGCAGCCGACGATGTTCAGCCCCTTCGCGCCGCGGATGATCTCGAGCGCCTGCGGCACCGTGAGGCCGGCGATTTCCGGCGTGCCGGTGCCGGGCGCGTAGGCCGGGTCGATGCCGTCGATGTCGAAAGTGATGTAGAGGGGCGTGTCGCCGACGCGCGCGCGCACTTCTTCCATCAGCGGCGCGAGCGACTTGTTCCAGCATTCCTCGGCCTGGACCACGCGGAAGCCCTGCTCGCGGCACCAGTCGAAATCCTCGGCCGCGTAGCCGGTGCCGCGCAGGCCGATCTGCGTGACCTTGTCGGCGTGCAGCAGCCCTTCCTCGACCGCGCGGCGGAACGGCGTGCCGTGCGCGATCTTTTCGCCCATCATCGTATCGTTCACGTCGGCGTGCGCATCGACGTGGATCAATGCAACCTTGCCGTGCTTGCGGTGGATCGCGCGCAGGATCGGCAGCGCGATCGTATGGTCGCCGCCGAGCGTGATCGGCTTGCAGTCGTGCTCGAGGATCGCGTCGTATGCGGCCTCGATGCGCGCGATGGAATCGTGCAGGTTGTACGGGTTGATCGCGACGTCGCCGATATCGGCGATCTGCAGCGAATCGAACGGCGCGGCGCGGGTGGCCATGTTGTACGGGCGCAGCAGCACGGATTCGGTGCGGATCTGGCGCGGGCCGAAGCGTGCGCCGGTGCGGTTGGAGGTGCCGAGATCGAACGGGACGCCGACGAAGCATGCGTCGAGGCCCGCGGCGCTCGCCACGTGCGGCAGGCGCATCATCGTCGCGATGCCGCCGCAGCGCGGCATTTCATTGCCGCCGAGCGGCTGGAAATGGGTATGGTCGTTCATGGTGTCTCTTCCGATGTGGGGTTGCCGTATCATGCGACGCGGTCTGGCGCATAGTCTTACGCGTCCGACCGCAAAGAAGAATGCGAAGATATCGACGTAAACATCGATTTTCATCGATGTATGGAAGGGGAATAGCGTGCTGGGGAATCTGTCGACCCTCGATCTGCGGTTGATCCGCGTGTTTCTCGCGGTCACGGACGCGGGCGGCGTGTCGGCCGCGCAGGCGATGCTGAACGTCGGCCAGTCGACGATCAGCGCGCAGTTGTCGTCGCTCGAGACGCGGCTCGGCTACCGGCTCTGCGAGCGCGGCCGCAGCGGCTTCCGGCTCACGCCGAAGGGCGAGCGGTTCCATGCGATGAGCCGCAAGCTGCTCGCGGCGCTCGACGAATTCGGGATGGCGGCGCGGCACATGGACCGCCAACTGGTCGGCACGCTGAACATCGGCCTGATCGGCCATACGCCGATCAGCCAGAACGCGCGGATCGCCGAGGCGATCGCCGCGTTCCGCGCGCGCGACCAGGCCGTGCGCTTCTCGATCTCGGTGCGCGCGCCGGGCGATCTCGAGGAGAAGCTGCTGAGCGACGAGATCCAGATTGCCGTCGGCTATTTCTGGCATCGCGTGCCGTCGCTGCATTACACGCCGCTGTTCATCGAGCGGCAGATCGCGTATTGCGGGCGCGGCCATCCGCTGTTCGACGTCGCCGGCGCGCTGACGCCGGCCGATGTCGCGGAATTCGAGTGGGCGTGGCGCTCGTATCCGCTGCCGGAGGCGCAGATGTCGACGACGCCCGACCGCGTGACCGCGACCGCCGACAACATGGAGGCCGTCGCGCTGCTGATCCTGTCGGGCCATCACCTCGGCTACCTGCCGCAGCACTTCGCGGCGCCGTACGTCGCGCAGGGGCTGCTCGCGCCGCTCAATCCGGAGGAGTTGCGCTACGACGTCACGTTCCACATGGTCGTCGCGCGCGACGGGCGCGGTAATCCGCTCGTCGAGGCGTTTCTCGAGGATCTCGAACACGCGCACCAGGCGCCCGACGCCGTGTGAGGGCCGCTGGCGTCAAACAGGTGAACAAGTGTTACGCAGCGGGCGGCCAACCGCCCACATCGATGCGCGTCGAAGTGACGGGACGCGTGGGCTAACATGCCGCTTTCCGCCGTTGGCCCGCCGCATCACGGCACCGGCAATCCCGCGTCGTGCTTCACCTCCCGCAGCGACAGCGCGGATTCGATCGACGTCACGCCGGGCAGCATCCGCAGCGAATCGCGAATGAACGTGCCGTAGTCGTCGAGATCGCGTGCGACCACCTGCAGCAGGTAGTCGGCCGTGCCCGCGACGTTGTGGCACGCGAGGATCCGCTCGATGGCGAGCACTTCCCGTTCGAACCGGTCGGCGACCTTGCGGTCGTGCGTCGCGAACCGCACGAGCACGAACGCGACGACGCCGTAGCCGAGCGCCTGGCGCGACAGCTGCGCGCGGTAGCGCTCGATGTAGCCGTCGTTTTCGAGACGTTTCAGGCGCCGTGCGCACGGCGTCTCGGACAGGCCGACGGAATCGGCGAGGCGCGCGATCGGCAGGCGGCCGTCGCGCTGCACCGCGGCGAGAATCGCGCGATCGGTTTTGTCGAGTTCGGTCATGTTGGCGGAATCCGTGTTGTGGTTTCAGGATTGTGGCGGATTCCGCTATGGATCGCCAATTCTCGGCCACAGATGGCCAATAATCCCTCCACCTTCGGCGGCAACATATCGTCATTGAAGGACGGGGGCAGACCATGATTTCCACGCATTTGCTGTTGATTTATCTCGCCGCGCTGGCGGCCATCTACGCGGTGCCGGGCCCCGACATGGCGCTCGTGCTGCAGACCAGCATCGGTCGCGGCGTGCGGCCGGGAATGGCGGCGGCAGCCGGCCTGTCGCTGTCGCGCACCGCGCACGTGACGCTGTCCGCCTGCGGCGTCGCGGCGCTGATCCGCAGCGCGCCGTGGCTGTATGAAGCGATCCGCTACGGCGGCGCGCTGTATCTCGCGTACGTCGCGATCCAGGTGTTCCGCTCGCCGGTGTTCGCGCTCGGCGACGGCGACGCGGCCGCCGCGGGCGAGCTGCGTCAGTCGTTCTTCAAGGGGCTGCTGACGAACCTGCTGAACCCGAAGGCGCTGCTGTTCTGCTCCGTGCTGCTGCCGCAATTCGTGCGGCCCGAGGCCGGGCCCGTCGTGTGGCAGATGTTCGAACTCGGTGCGATGCTCGTCGCGGCCGGCGTGTGTTTCGACCTCGCATGCGTGTTCGGCGCGTCGCGCATCGCGGCGTGGATGCGCGCGCATCCGCTCGCGCAGACGGTGCAGCGCTGGACCTTCTCGGCGGCGCTGATCGGCTTCGCGCTGCGCCTGTCGATGGACTGATCCGCACCAGCGCACTGCAGTGCACCAACGAACGCGGAGCCGCGCGCAATGCCGGCCTTCGCGCGCGGGCCCCGACAACGACAGGGCACGCGCGCAAATCATCTGACTGTTCTAAACTTCCTTTGACTTCGCGCTGCCGCGAACCGACGACCGGACGGAACCGTCTGCCGCCGGTCCTGTCCGATTTCCTGGCTGTTCCGTGCAACGCGATACCAAGGAGGGTCAGAACATGGCAAGGCATCTTCAAGCCGACCGTGAACCCCGCATCGTCGCCGAGTCCAAGTGCCTCGGTCAGTGCGATCCGGCAGAACGCATCCACGTCACGATGATGTTGCGGCGGCAGGAAGAAGGGCAACTCGACGCATTGGTCAATCAGCTCGCCGCTGGCGACACCGACGCAAAACCGCTGTCGCGCGATGCCTTCGCGCAGCGTTTCTCCGCCAATCCCGACGACATTCGCAAGACCGAGGACTTCGCGCACCGTCACCAGCTGACGGTCGATCGCGTCGATCCGGTCGAAAGCGTCGTCGTGCTGTCCGGCACGATCCAGCAGTTCGAGGCGGCATTCAGCGTGAAGCTCGAGCGGTTCGAGCATCGCTCGATCGGCCAGTACCGCGGCCGCTCGGGCCCGATCGCGCTGCCGGACGAGCTCGGCGATGTCGTCACGGCCGTGCTCGGCCTCGACAGCCGGCCGCAGGCGCGGCCGCACTTCCGGCTGCGTCCGCCGTTCAAGCCCGCGCGCGGCGCCACCTCGGTCACGTTCACGCCGCCCCAGCTCGCGTCGCTGTACGGTTTTCCGGCCGGCGATGGCGCCGGGCAATGTATCGCGATCGTCGAACTCGGCGGCGGCTATCGCGCGACCGATATCCAGCAGTATTTCCGCGGGCTCGGGATCGACAAGCCGCCGACGCTCGTCGACGTGAACGTCGGCACCGGCCGCAACACGCCGACCGGCGACGCGAACGGCCCGGACGGCGAAGTCGCGCTCGACATCGAGATCGCCGGGGCGATCGCGCCGGCTGCCAAGATCGCGGTCTACTTCGCGCCGAACAGCGACGCAGGCTTCATTCAGGCCGTCAACGCGGCGGTCACCGACAAGACCAACCGGCCGTCCGTGATCTCGATCAGCTGGGGCGGCCCGGAAGCGATCTGGCAGGCGCAGTCGGCCCATGCGTTCAACCGCGTGCTGCAGGCCGCCGCCGCGCAGGGGATCACGGTGTGCGCGGCGTCGGGCGACAGCGGCTCGGGCGACGGGCTGCAGGACGGCGCCGATCACGTCGACTTCCCGGCGTCGAGCCCATATGTGCTTGGCTGCGGCGGCACGCAGCTCGACGCGCTGCCGGGGCAGGGCATTCGCAGCGAGGTCACGTGGAACGACGAGGCGGCCGGTGGCGGCGCGGGTGGCGGCGGCGTCAGCACGATGTTCGACGTGCCGGCCTGGCAGCAGGGGCTGACCGTCGCGCTCGCCGACGGCAGCAGCAGGCCGCTCGCGAAGCGCGGCGTGCCGGACGTCGCCGGCGATGCGTCGCCGCAAACGGGCTACGAAGTGTCGATCGCGGGAACGCCCGCGGTGATGGGCGGCACGAGCGCGGTCGCGCCGTTGTGGGCCGCGCTGATCGCCCGGATCAACGCGGCGGCCGGCGCATCGGCCGGCTGGATCAATCCCGCGCTGTACAAGAATCCGGGCGCGCTTCGCGACGTCACGAAGGGCTCGAACGGCACGTATGCGGCCGCGTCCGGCTGGGACGCGTGCACGGGGCTCGGCAGCCCCGACGGCGCGAAACTCGCGGCGATCCTCGCGCGCAAGCCATCACGCTGACGCGCCGGCACAGGCCTTTCCATGTGACGCGGGTTTCCTGCCCGCGTCTTTTTTCACCTCCAGGAGCAGCACGATGGGCATCGATTCCGCATCTTCCGGCGGCGTGTATCCGCTGCATCACGGCGACCACAATTCGCATAGCGTGCCGCCGACCATCAATCCCGTCGCGCTGAGCCACGGCCGCGACCAGCCGTTCTTCGATCCGGTCGCGTACGGCAACGGCCCTGACGACTCGGTGACCGACACGACCGAAGCGGCCGCGATCACGCACCACACGATCCTGATCGGCGGCAAGCGGATTGCGTACACGGCGACGGTCGGCCATCTCGTGACGGTCGACCCGAGCAGTTCGCAACCGGCCGCGAAGATCTTCTACGTCGCATTCACGGCCGACGGCGCGAAGGAGGAAACGCGGCCCGTCACGTTCTTCTACAACGGCGGGCCCGGTTCGTCGTCGGTGTTCGTGCTGCTCGGCTCGTTCGCGCCGAAGCGCATCAAGACGTCGATGCCGGGGTTCACGCCGCCCGCGCCGTACCAGCTGGAAGACAACCCGGACAGCATGATCGATCACAGCGACCTGGTGTTCATCAATCCGGTCGGCACCGGCTATTCGGCGGCCGTCGCGCCGAACAAGAACCGCAATTTCTGGGGCGTCGACCAGGATGCGGATTCGCTGAAGCAGTTCATCAAGCGCTACCTGACGAAGAACAATCGCTGGAATTCGCCGAAATACCTGTTCGGCGAGTCGTATGGCACCGCGCGCAGCTGCGTGCTCGCGTACAAGCTGCACGAGGACGGCGTCGACCTGAACGGCGTCACGCTGCAGTCGTCGATCCTCGACTACCGGCAGGCCGGCAACCCGGTCGGCGCGCTGCCGACCGCGGCGGCCGACGCGTGGTATCACAAGAAACTCGGCGTCAAGCCGGCGCCGACCGATCTCGGCGCGTTCATCGAGGAGGTCGCGCAGTTCGCGCGCACCGATTACCTGAAGGCACTGCGCAACGTGCCGCATGCCGACCCGGCCGCCGTGCGGAAGCTGTCGGAATACACGGGCATCGACACGGCGACGCTGCAGACATGGGGGCTCGATATCGCCGGTTACAACGCGCGCGGCAATTCGCTGTTCCTGACGACGCTGCTGCAGGCGCAGGGGCTGGCGCTCGGTTCGTACGACGGCCGCGTGACGGCGATCTCGACCGGTATCGCCGGCAAGATCGATCCGAACTCGGGCGGCAACGATCCGACGATGACGGCCGTGACGGGCGTCTACACGGCGATGTGGAACAGCTACCTGAACGAGCAGCTGAAGTTCACGTCGAACTCCGCATTCACGGACCTGAACGACCAGGCGTTCCAGAACTGGGACTTCAGCCATATCGACCCGACCGGCGCGCAGCAGGGCATCGATGCGAAGGGGAACGTGATTCTCTACACGGCGGGCGACCTCGCCGCGGTGATGGCGCTGAACGTCGACCTGAAGGTGCTGTCGGCGAACGGCTTGTACGATTTCGTCACGCCGTTCTACCAGACCGTGATCGACCTGCAGCAGATGCCGCTCGAGGATCAGAAGGTTCGGCAGAACCTGTCCGCGCGCTTCTATCCGTCGGGGCACATGGTGTATCTCGACGGCGGTTCGCGCACCGCGCTCAAGCGCGATCTCGCGACGATGTACGACGCGACGGTCAGCGATACGGGCGCGCGGCTGCGGATTCGCGCGCTGCAGGCGAAGAAGACGGGCGGGCACGCGTAGCGTCGCCCGTCGTGCTCGTGCCGTGCGTGACCGCTAGGGTTCGCGCGGCACGGTTTGATTGACGTGGTCGACTTACGCGGTCGGCCAGTCGAACGGCGTATACGGCAGCGCGCGCTTGTGGCGCGAACCGTCGTAGAAGCGCAGCACCGTTTCGTACACCGTGTCGGCGACGGTCTTGCCTTCGAGGAAATCGTCGATCTCGTCGTAGGTGACGCCGTATGCGTGCTCATCGGGGCGCAGCGGACGCAGTTCCTCGAGGTCGGCCGTGGGCACCTTCATCACGATCAGTTCGTCGCCGCCGAGCGCGCGGGCGACCGCACGCACGCGGCGCTTGCTCAGGCCGGCAAGCGGAAGCACGTCCGCGCCGCCGTCGCCGAATTTCGTGAAGAAGCCCATCAGCGATTCGGCCGCGTGGTCGGTGCCGATCACGATGCCGCGCCGCGCGCCGGCGACCGCGTACTGCGCGATCATGCGCTCGCGCGCCTTGATGTTGCCGTGCACGAAGTCCTGCTGCGCCGGGGTTTCGAACGCGTGGCCCGACGCGACCAGCGACGCGAGCATCGCGTCGGCCGCGGGCTTCACGTCGACCGTGAACGTCTCGTCCGCGCGCACGAACGCAAGCGCGCGCTGCGCATCGGCTTCGTCGTTCTGCACGCCGTTCGGCAAGCGCATCGCGATGAAGCGGGCATCGTAGCCGCCGGCGCGCAACTGTTCGACCGCCAGCTGCGCGAGCCGCCCGGCCGTCGACGAATCGACACCGCCGCTGATGCCGAGCACGTAGGTCCGCAGGCCGGTGGAACGAAGGTACTGCGCAAGGAAATCGACGCGCCGGGCGATCTCGGCGTCGACGTCGAAGTGCGGGGCGACGTTCAGTTCGGCAATGATCGCGCGTTGGCGGCTGGCGTAATCGGCGGATGTCATGGGGGTGGTTCCGGAACGAAATGCGAGGCGCCCATCATAAGCGCAATCGGGGCGCGGCGCCGCGCCGGGCATGCGATCCGGCGGCTTCGCGTTGCATCGGCGAGACGCGGTGCATCGTCATGGTGCAACGCGCGCGGCGGCGCACCCGGGCGTGCGCGCGGATGCTTCGTTTCGACGCAGGGTGGGGGCGGCGTTTCCTGTCGCCTGACCGCCTGCGTCAGCGCCGCGCGAGCACGACACCCACCAGCGCAAGGGCGAAGCCGGCGAGCTGGACGGTCGCGAGCGTTTCGCCGAACAGCAGGTAGCCCTGCAGCGCGGCGAGCGGCGGCGCGAGGAACAGCAACGACGTCGCGCGTGCCGCGTTGCCCCGCCGCAGCATCA
>NZ_VWWG01000107.1:0-23001 GCF_011753085.1 Burkholderia sp. Tr-862 | reverse complement strand
CGGCCGACAACGGCGCCACGCACACGCCGGCGACGCCGCATGACGGCGGCCGGCCGGCATCCGGCGCGAACGGCCCGGCGCAACCGGGCCCGGGCGACGCTCAGTAGATCACCACCGGCGCCGGCCGATAGTAGACAGGCCGGGCCGGCACGACGATACAGCCGGCGAGCGTGATTGCGACGAGCGCGATGGCAATGGCGGTTCGTTTCATCGCACGCCTCCGTCAAGCCCAGTGGCCGCGGGTCCAGAACCAGTTCGGGCCGCGCTGATCCCAGTGGCCCGGCACCCAGTGCATGCCGATACGCTCGGCTTCCCAGTGGCCGCCGATCCACACGTAGCGACCATGATCCCAGTGCCAGTGACCGCGCTCCCACACATAGCCGACGCGCGCGTCGGGCACGACCTCGTAGCGCACGGCCGGCGGCGCGTTCGGCGCGACGACGACGATTTCCTGGGCGGGCACGGCCACCGGTTCGGCGACGACCATCCGGCCCGATTGCACCAACACCGGCGCGCCGACGAGGATCTCGTCCGCGCGTGCAGCGAGCGGCGCGGCGACGGCTGACAGGCCCGCGGCGAACAGCGCGAGCGAAACGATACGGCGTTGAACAACAGAGACAGCCATCACAACCTCCTGATTGAGAAATGACGCGAGCGACGCGAGCGTATTCGTTCAATGCGGGAGGTCGACCAACGGCCGACAGACACCGTGTTACGGCGAGCCCGAAAGTGCAACAGGGCGTAAGACGCGCACGGCGGAATGCGCCGCCGTGCGGAGAGAGACCGGCAAAAGTCAGGCTTGCGGGATCTCGATCTTCACTTCGAGGACTTCGAGATCGTCCTGGCGCTCGAGGCTCACGCGGATGTCATCGTTCGAAATACGGACGTACTTCGAGATGACCGCGACCAGCTCCTTCTGCAGCGCCGGCAGGTAATCGGCCGGCGGCCGGCCGCCGACCCGCTCGTGCGCGATGATGAGCTGCAGGCGCTCCTTCGCGACCGATGCGGACTTCTTCTTCTCACCGAGGAGAAACGAAAGGATGGACATGGGCGGCCTCCGTTACTTGCTGCCGAAGAGGCGCTGCAGCAGGCCCGGCTTCTGGTAATCGGTGAAGCGCAGCGGCTTGTCCTCGCCGAGGAAGCGAGCGACGACGTCCTTGTACGCTTCCGCAACGTCGGTGCCGTCGATATGCACGGCCGGCAGACCCTGGTTCGATGCGTGCAGCACGGCTTCCGATTCGGGCACCACGCCGATCAGCTTGATGCGCAGGATCTCGCTGATGTCCTCCAGCGACAGCATCTCGCCTTCGCTCACGCGCTTCGGGCTGTAACGCGTGATCAGCAGGTGCTCCTTGATCGGATCCTTGCCTTCGGTCGCGCGCTTCGTCTTCGACGACAGGATGCCGAGAATGCGGTCCGAATCGCGCACCGACGACACTTCCGGGTTCGTGACGATCAGCGCTTCATCGGCGAAGTACATCGCATGCAGCGCACCGGCTTCGATCCCGGCCGGCGAATCGCAGACGATGAAGTCGAAGTCCATCGCGACCAGGTCGTTCAGCACCTTCTCGACGCCGTCGCGCGTGAGCGCATCCTTGTCGCGCGTCTGCGACGCCGGCAGGATGTACAGGTTCTCGCACTTCTTGTCCTTGATCAACGCCTGGTTCAGGTTCGCTTCGCCCTGGATCACGTTGACGAGGTCGTACACCACGCGCCGCTCGCAGCCCATGATGAGATCGAGGTTGCGCAGGCCAACGTCGAAGTCGATCACGGCCGTCTTGTGGCCACGCAGCGCGAGGCCGGACGCGAAGCTCGCGCTGGTCGTCGTCTTGCCCACGCCGCCCTTGCCCGAAGTCACCACGATGATTTTTGCCATTTACCCAATACCCTGTGTTCGTCAATGAGAGCCGATCGAGCCGGCGTGCGCCGCGTGAATCACGTCAGGCGCAGCGGTTCGATCATCAGTTTTTCCTCTTCGAGCCGGATCTGCACCGCTTTGCCCAGTATGTCGGCGGGCAACGGGTTCTCGGTCGTTCGATAGATACCCGCGATTGAAATCAGTTCCGGTTCGAGACACGTGCAGAAAATGCGCGCGTCGTGATTGCCATGCACGCCCGCGAGTGCGCGGCCGCGCAACGGCGCGTAGATGTGGATGTTGCCTTCCGCGATGATCTCGGCGCCGTGACTGACCGGCGCAAGCACCACGAGGTCCCCTTTCGCGTAAATCTGCTGCCCCGAACGCAGCGGCCGATCGATCACCAGCGTCTGGCCGCCCGCCGGAATCGACGTCGGCGCAGGCTCCGGCGCCGGTTCGGCTGCCACGGCAGCCGCAACGGCCTCGGCAGCGACAGGCGCAGGCTCCGCTTCGTCGGCCGGCTTCCCGGCCGACACGCGGCGATCGCGCGCCTCCAGCAACGGCAGGCCGGCTTCCCCCGCCCAGCCCTGCGTGGCCAGCGCGACGACGCCCACCGGGCGCATCCGCACGTCGTTCAGCATCTGGCGGATGTCGGCGAGCGCGACGCGTTCGCCGTCCGCGAGGCGGCGGACGTCGATTGCGACGACATCATCGGCAAAAAACTCGGGAGTCGCTTCGAAGCGCTTGACCAATTCGGTACGCAACGCATCGAGATCGGTCGTCTTCACGGTGAACAGCAACGTATCGACCGATCCGCTGCGCAGCTCGAAGAATGGCGATTTTTTAAGCGACATGGACACTCTGCAAAAAATTTTTGCGTATTTTACAGGCGTCCACGCGTGCAGCCATCATTTTTGGGAAACCGGGTCGCGGCGAACGCGCGACCAGCAGGCGGGCAGTGGGACGGGCGACCGGGGCTTCATCGCGCCGTGCGGCCCGCGCGTTCATGCGTCAGGGTGTGTTGAAGTGCGACACGAACAACGACTTCATCGCGCCGGGCATGCGCGCGATTGGTGCATGCTCGCCCGTGTTGCCGAAACCCGCGCGCTCGTAGAAACGAATTGCGTTGCGGTTCGCATCGGCGATCCATGCATAGACGTCCTGCGCACCGCGTTCGGCCAGCCACGCGGTGGCCGTTTCCAGCAACAGCACGCCGCCGCGCAGATGGCGGACCGCGTGCGCGACCCAGAGCTCGCTGACGAACGCGCGCCGCTCGGGCGTATTGTCGAAATACGCGCCGATCATGCCGGCCGGATGGCCTTCGGTGTACAGCAGGAAAGTCGTCGACTCGTCGGACTCGGCGCGCAGCGCGGCGATGGCCGCCGCCGCGTCGGAATCGACGTTCAGCAATTCGGCCTCCGGCGCTTCGCCGGGCGCGTAGGGCTCACGCAATGACGCGGCGCGGAGTTCGCGATACACGCGGCCCTGGTCGGCAGCGATACGACGAACGGTCAAGGTCGAACTCATGCAGGCACAGCCCCCTTCGGACAGCAAGCTACTAGCTTCAACCGAAAGCGGGGCATGAGTCAAATCGTTATTTTCAAATGACAGCGCGGATCGAAAGGCAACAGATGCCGCCCACGCGCGGGTGTGCAGATGCAGCATTGGCGCGCCGATGCACAGCGACGCACGGCAACCGAACCGCAAGGTCGGACATGTCGCCCCGCTCGCCTTGTCATGTATGGCATTTCATTCGCCGAACCTCCGGCATTTCATCGCCACGACCGTAATTGTTCGTAACATATGTACGGGAAAGGGCTGTGCCACCGCACGTCGTTGAGGCGCACTTATTGCATTGCAACATTCGTTGCGAAGCTCACCGCCGGAGGCACGCGAGCATCACAACACACATTCCTCTGACGAGACCTCGGCCGCACGGGTCGATCGGGCCTGCATGGCCTGTTTCAATCACCCCCGTGACGGCCTTCCCGACGCGCGGCATGCGCGGCCCGCCGTTTGGAGTGCCATGCCTAGCGCCGGGGTTTGGAAAGGATGCGCGACGGTCGTATAACTGGCACAACCGGGCCACTGATCCGGTGCCGCGTGCCGTGCCGCGGACCAACGACGATTCGAACGACGATAAACGTGCAGGTCCGGCCGTCGCGCCCGCGAGCGCAGGAGCCTGCCCCGAAAGGAGGGAGACAATGGCAATGACCGACGAATCGGCCTCGGGCTGGTCGGATGGCAAACGTTATCTGTGGCTGCTCGGTGCGGTGACGATCACGCTGCCGATCCTGTCGGCCCAGCTTGCGTTGTCGACGGGCCTTCACGTGTTCTGGTGGTTCGGCCCGCTGTTCGCGTTCGGCGTGATTCCGATCCTCGACACGCTGATCGGCGACGATCGCGACAATCCGCCCGAAGCCGTCGTCCCGCACCTCGAACGGGCGCGCTACTACCGCTACATCGTCTATCTCGCGACGCTGATCGAATACATTGCGTTCTTCATGTGCGTGTGGATCGTCGGCACGCATGCGCTCGCGTGGTACGACTACGTCGGCTTCGCGCTGTCGCTCGGCGCCGCGACGGGCATCTCGATCAACACCGCGCACGAACTCGGGCACAAGACCAGCCGCTTCGAACGCTGGCTCGCGAAAGTCACGCTCGCGCCGGTTGCGTACGGGCACTTCTTCGTCGAGCACAACCGCGGCCATCACGTGCGCGTCGCGACGGCAGAGGACCCGGCGAGCGCGCGCTACGGCGAATCGTTCTGGGCCTTCCTGCCCCGCACGGTGACTGGCAGCATCCGCTCGGCCTGGCGGCTCGAAAAGACGCGCCTCGAGCGGCTCGGGCATTCGCCGTGGACCTGGCGCAACGAGGTCCTGCATGCGTGGGCGATGACCGTCGTCGTGTGGGGCCTCGCGATCGCGATGGCCGGCAAGGTCGTGATCCCGTTCCTCGTGATCCAGGCCGTGTACGGCGCGTCGCTGCTCGAAGTCGTCAACTACGTCGAGCACTACGGGCTCGGCCGCCGCAAGCTGCCGAGCGGCCGCTACGAACGCTGCGCGCCGCAGCATTCGTGGAACAGCAATCACGTCGTCACCAACCTGTTCCTGTATCAGCTGCAGCGGCACGCCGACCATCACGCGAACCCGACGCGCTCGTACCAGGCGCTGCGCCACTTCGACGACTCGCCGCAACTGCCCGCCGGCTACGCGACGATGATCCTGTTCGCCTATGTGCCGCCGCTCTGGTATCGCGTGATGAATCCGCGCGTCGTCGCGCACTACGGCGGCAACATGGCGCAATCGAACATCAAGCCGTCGATCCGCGCTCGCGTGCTCGCGCAGTATTCGGCCACGGCATGACGCCACGCGGTGCGGTCGCCGGCGATATCGTCACGCGGCTTGCGGCAGCCTGAACACGGCGACCGCGTGCCGCAGCGCGCTCGCCTGCTCGGCCAGCGCCTGCGTTGCGGCCGACGCCTGTTCGACCAGCGCCGCATTGCGCTGCGTCGCTTCATCCATCTGCGTGACCGCGACGTTCACCTGCTGGATGCCGCCGCTCTGCTCCTGCGACGCGGACGAGATCTCGCCGACGATCGTCGTGACCCGCTGCACCGCGCCGACGATCTCGTGGATCGATTCGCCCGCGCGGCCGATCAGCACGGCGCCCTCGTCGACCCGCCGCGTCGATTGCTCGATGAGCGCCTTGATCTCCTTCGCGGCGGCCGCACTGCGCTGCGCGAGCGTGCGAACCTCCGACGCGACGACCGCGAACCCGCGCCCCTGCTCGCCCGCCCGCGCCGCCTCGACGGCCGCGTTCAGCGCGAGGATGTTGGTCTGGAATGCGATGCTGTCGATGACCGCGATGATCTCGCCAACCTTCGCCGAACTGGCGGCAATCCCGGTCATCGTGTCGACGGCGTCCGTCATCACACTGCCGCCCGCGGACGCAATGTCCGATGCGTCCTGTGCCAGCTGCGCCGCGTGCTGCGCATACCCGGCCGACTGGCGCACGATATCCGTCAGTTCGGTCATGCTGGCGGCGGTTTCCTCGAGCGATGCGGCCTGCGCCTCGGTGCGCGACGACAGGTCGTGATTGCCCGATGCGATCTGCGCACTCGCGGTCGCGACGGCTTCGGCATGCGTACGCACCTCGAGCACGACACCCGACAGGCTCGCCTGCATCGTCCGCAATGCGCGCAGCAGATCGGCGATCTCGTCGCGGCCGGCCGCGTCGACGTCGCGCGTCAGGTCGCCGCCGGCCACCGCCTGCGCACAGGCGACTGCGCGATCGAGCGGCCGCAGGATCGCGCGACTGAACAGGAACGCCCCGATCATCGCGATGCCGAGCACGATCAGCATCAGCACGACGCTTGCCGCGGTCGCGTGACGCGCGTCGCGACTCGTTTGCGCCGACACGTCGGCGCTCTCGTCGGCGATCGTCTTCGCCGCGCGCTCGAGCAGCTCGGCGGGTGCCCGGTCGACGCCCGCCACGGCCGCGTCACCGGCAGTTGGTTCGAAACCCGCAGCCTTGAATGCGTCGAACCCGCGCCGGTAGCCGTCGCCCATCGCCGCATGCGCGCGCATGAACTGCTCGACGAGCGTGCGGCTCTCGCCGGGCGGCAACCGGTTGACGAGTTGCGCGGCGAGCGTGTCGACCGTGCGCTCGCGCGTCTGGAATGCCTGCCAGTACTTGTCGAGCTTGTCGGGCTGCTTGCCGCGCAGCAGCGTGTCCTTCCATTCCTGGACCTGCAGCTTGAACTGCACGAGCGTCGCCGACACGAGCCGCTCGTTGGCGACATGCGTCTGCACGTCGTTCGCGAACGTATCGATCGACCGATTGAGGATGCGGATGCCGTACAGCGCACCGCAGAACATCAGCAGCAGCGCAATGGCGAATGCGAGGGGAATCTTGTAGCTCAGCTTCATGGGACCTTGAATCGACGGAGAACGATGCGACCGGCACGAGTACCGGCCGCCGCACCGTGTTAACGGCCCGGATATGGAAGGCTTAAAACAGAAGAAAGTGATGAGGGCCGGCATACTGCGCCGGCCGACAACATGACGAACGAGGCTCCGGCGACCCCGACGATCGCGCCGGTCACGGAGTGGCCGACCTGCGTCGGTGTCGACACGAGCGAATGCGCCGATAGTCGCCCTGTCGTCGCCGCATCGTCAATCGACACATGCAGCGGCGACCCAAAACGAAAAACCCCGTGATCCTTTCGGATCACGGGGCTTCGTATTTTGGCGGAGAGGGTGGGATTCGAACCCACGGTACGGGGAAACCGTACGCCTGATTTCGAGTCAGGTACATTCGACCACTCTGCCACCTCTCCTTCCTTGCTACATCTCACGGCTGGTCGTTTCCGCGAGAAAAAGATTATAAGACGATCGCTTCCTGGCTGACAAGCCCTTTCTGCAAATTTTTTGCGAGGGGTTTGAAGGCCGTGTTACGACGCCTGGGCAGGCGCGTCGATGCGCTCCATGCCGCCCATGTACGGACGCAGTGCCTCCGGCACCGTGACCGAACCGTCGGCATTCTGGTAGTTCTCGAGTACCGCGACGAGCGTACGTCCGACCGCGAGGCCCGAGCCGTTCAGCGTATGCACGAGTTCCGGCTTGCCCTGCGCATTGCGGAAACGCGCCTGCATCCGGCGCGCCTGGAACGCCTCGGTGTTCGAGCAGCTCGAGATCTCGCGATAGGTGTTCTGCGCGGGCAGCCACACTTCGAGGTCGAACGTCTTCGCGGCCGAGAAACCCATGTCGCCGGTGCACAGCGCCATCACGCGGTACGGCAGGCCGAGCTTCTGCAGGATCGCTTCCGCGTGGCCGACCATCTCGTCGAGCGCTGCGTACGATGCGTCCGGCGCGACGACCTGCACCATCTCGACCTTGTCGAACTGGTGCTGGCGGATCATCCCGCGCGTGTCGCGGCCGTACGAGCCGGCTTCCGAGCGGAAGCACGGCGAATGCGCGGTCAGCTTGATCGGCAGCGCTGAGCCTTCGACGATCGATTCACGCACGGTGTTCGTCAGCGAAATCTCGGACGTCGAGATCAGGTATTGCGTGATCGTGCTCTCGCCGCCGCCCTTCTCGACGCGGAACATGTCGTCCGCGAACTTCGGCAGCTGGCCCGTGCCATACAGGATCTCGGGATTCACGATGTACGGCGTGTACGTCTCGCTGTAGCCGTGCTGCAGCGTGTGCGTGTCGATCATGAACTGCGCGAGCGCGCGGTGCAGACGTGCGATCGAGCCGCGCAGCATCGTGAAGCGTGCACCGGCGAGCTTCGCGCCGGTTTCGAAATCGAGGCCGAGCGGCGTGCCGACGTCGACGTGATCCTTCACCTCGAAGTCGAACTCGCGCGGCGCGCCCCAGCGGCGCACCTCGACGTTGTCGGCTTCGTCCTTGCCGACCGGCACGCTTTCGTGCGCGACGTTCGGCATGCCCAGCATCAGGTCGGACAGGCGCGTCTGGATCTCGCCGAGCTTGGCCTCCGACGCCTTCATCTCGTCGCCGATCCCGCCGACTTCGGCCATCACGGCCGACGTGTCCTCGCCCTTCCCCTTCATCGCGCCAATCTGCTTCGACAGGCTGTTGCGGCGCGCCTGGAGCTCTTCGGTACGGGTCTGGATCGCGCGGCGTTCCGCTTCGAGGGCGGAAAACGCGGCGACGTCGAGGGTGTAGCCGCGATCGGCGAGGCGCTTCGCGACGCCGTCGAGGTCTTTGCGCAGCAACTGGATGTCGAGCATGGGAGGACTTGGGAAATCGTTGTGTAAGACGGGAATTCTAACGCACCGCGCGGTCGCCACGGCACTGGCCGGACGGACAGTGCCGCAAACGCGCGGCGGACGTGGCAGTATCGCATTGCCGGCCTGCGCGTCGGCAGCCGGCGAAGCGCGTCGTGCAGCGCCGCTGCGCAGCGCGCGACAACCGCGCCGGCCGGGCCGGCCAAGCGCAAAGCGGCGGGCCACGCACCCGCCTTCGCATCACCATCACCCGAGGGAACCCGATGGCCATCGAGCTGGACAAGGATGTCCGCGACCGCGCGATCGCGTCGCTGCAACGCTATTTCACAGAAAACATGGACGAGCCGATCGGCAACATCCAGGCCGGTGCGCTGCTGCACTTCTTCGTCGAGGAGATCGCGCCGGCGATCTACAACCTCGCGATCGCCGATGCGCAGGAGCGCCTGCACGCACGGATCGCCGAACTCGACATCGAATGCCACGCGGAGCCGTTCGAGTACTGGAAGAAGCAGCCGGGCCGCAAGCGCTGACGCACCCGGCGCAGCGCCCGCCGCCGCGTGTGGCCGGTCAGTCCTTCTTGCCGGCCTCGCGGTCGAGCTCGCGCAGCCACGCGAGCTTGTCGGCGATCTTCGATTCGAGCCCGCGCGGCACCGGCTTGTACCAGCGCGGCTCGCGCATGCCTTCCGGCAGGTAGGTCTCGCCGGCCGCATAGGCATTCGGCTCGTCATGCGCGTAGCGATACGCATGACCGTAGCCGAGTTCCTTCATCAGCTTGGTCGGCGCATTGCGCAGATGCACGGGCACCTCGCGCGACTTGTCCTGCTTCACGAACGCCATCGCCTGGTTGAACGCGTTGTAGCCCGCGTTGCTCTTGGCCGCGCACGCGAGATAGATCACCGCCTGCCCGAGCGCCAGCTCGCCTTCGGGGGAGCCGAGCCGCTCGTAGGTCGCGGCCGCGTCGTTCGCCATCTGCAGCGCGCGCGGGTCGGCCAGGCCGATGTCTTCCCACGCCATCCGCACGATCCGCCGCGCGAGATATTTCGGATCCGCACCGCCGTCGATCATCCGGCAGAACCAGTACAGCGCGCCGTCCGGGCTCGAACCGCGCACCGACTTGTGCAGCGCCGAGATCTGGTCGTAGAAATTGTCGCCGCCCTTGTCGAAGCGCCGCGCGTTCAGCGTCATCGCGCTGCTGACGAAATCGGCATCGATGGTCGTGATTCGGGCGGACGAGGCGGCCGTCTGCGCCTGCTCGAGCAGGTTCAGAAAGCGCCGCGCGTCGCCGTCCGCGTAACCGATGAGCGTATCGACCGCCTTGTCGTCGAACGCGAGCCCGTCGAGCGCGATTTCCTGCGCACGCTTGAGCAACTGACGCATCTCGTCGTCGTTCAGCGACTGCAGCACGTAGACCTGTGCGCGCGACAGCAGCGCCGAGTTGACTTCGAAGCTCGGATTCTCGGTCGTCGCGCCGATGAAGGTCACGAGCCCCGACTCGACGAACGGCAGCAGCGCATCCTGCTGCCCCTTGTTGAAGCGGTGGATTTCGTCGACGAACAGGATCGTGTGGCGGCCGGTGCGGTTCAGCGTCTCCTTCGCCTGCTCCATCGACTCGCGGATGTCCTTCACGCCGCCGAGCACCGCGGACAGTGCGATGAATTCGCAGTCGAACGCGAGCGCGGTGAGGCGCGCGAGCGTCGTCTTGCCGACGCCGGGCGGCCCCCACAGGATCATCGAATGCGGCTTGCCGGATTCGAACGCGAGCCGCAATGGCTTGCCTTCGCCCAGCAGGTGCGTCTGGCCGATCACCTCGGCGAGCGTCTTGGGCCGCAGCGCCTCGGCGAGCGGCCGGCGCGGCTCGACTTGAAACAGGTCGGACATGAACCCTCGCTCCAGATCAGACAATGGCGGCCGAACGGGCCGCCGGACCCAATATTATGACAGCCGCGCGACTGCGCCGCCGGGCCCGGGCCCGGTGCCTGCGTCCGGTACCCGCGTCCGGAAACAACACGGGCCTGCCGTTGCCGGCAGGCCCGTGTCGGGACAACGGTGCGACGCCGGTCAGCCGTTGATCACGTCCGCGCCTTTCGGCACGACGAACTTGAACGTATCGCCCTTCAGCGGCGGATTCGTCTGGATGTTCGTGAACGTGAGCAGCGTGACGTTGCCGAACACGTCGTGCAGTTCCATCGCGGCGAGCGTGCCGTTGCGGAAACCGATGCCGATCCGCTGGAACTGCGTGTCCTGCGCCTTCGGCAACATCTCGAGCCAGTCGATTCCGCCCTTCTCGCCCGCATCGCGCAGCGTGTAGTTCTTGTCGAGATCGTTGCTGCCGAACAGGATCGCGGCCGGGCTCGCGCCCAGCGCGCCGTTCAGCTTGCGCTCGGTGACCTGGTTCAGGTCGCGGTCGTACACGTAGAGCTTGTCGCCGTCGGCCTGCAGCACCTGCTGGTACGGCTTCTGGTACGTCCAGATGAACTTGCCCGGACGCGAGAACACGAACGTGCCGCTCGAATTGTCGTTCGGCTTCGGCGCGGCCTGCGCGGCGCTCGCGCCCTTGCTCGGCGCCTTGACGATCTGCTGCGTGAATTCACCCTTCGCCGAACGCACCTGCGACACGAAGGCCTTCAGTTGCTCGGTGCCGCTCGCAAACGCGTGCGTCGCCGCGAGCATCAGCGATGCGCCGGCGAGCGCCGCGCCGAGCCAGCGCCGCGTCGAACGAAGGGACAATGCGAACGAATGTTGCTGCATATTGCGGTTTTCTCCCTGGGTGGCCGGCGCCGCGGGCGCCGCGGACTCATTCCGCGTCGCGCGCCGGCACAAGAATTTCGCGGTTGCCGCTCGACGACATCGTCGACACGAGCCCCGACTGTTCCATCTGTTCGAGCAGCCGCGCCGCGCGGTTATAGCCGATCCGCAGATGACGCTGCACGAGCGAAATCGACGCGCGGCGGTTCTTGATGACGATCTCGACCGCCTGGTCGTACAGCGGATCAGACTCGCCGCCGCCTTCGCCGGTTCCCGCGCCGGCCGAACCCTCGTCGCCGTCGGCGGTGCCGCCTTCGAGCAGCCCTTCGACGTAGTTCGGCCCGCCGTGCTCCTTGAGCTTCTCGACGACGCGATGCACTTCGTCGTCGGCGACGAACGCGCCGTGCACGCGCACGGGCAGCCCGCTGCCCGGCGGCAGGTACAGCATGTCGCCCATCCCGAGCAGCGATTCGGCGCCCATCTGGTCGAGAATCGTGCGCGAGTCGATCTTCGACGACACCTGGAACGCGATCCGCGTCGGCACGTTCGCCTTGATCAGGCCGGTGATCACGTCGACGGACGGACGCTGCGTCGCGAGGATCAGGTGGATGCCCGCCGCGCGCGCCTTCTGCGCGATCCGCGCGATCAGCTCCTCGACCTTCTTGCCGACGACCATCATCAGGTCGGCCAGCTCGTCGATCACGACGACGATGTTCGGCAGGCGGCCAAGCGGCTCAGGATCGTCCGGCGTGAGGCTGAACGGATTCGGAATCTTTTCCTCGCGCTTCGCCGCGTCGTCGATCTTGTTGTTGTAGCCGGCAAGGTTGCGCACGCCGAGCTTGCTCATCAGCTTGTAGCGGCGCTCCATCTCCGCGACCGTCCAGTTCAGCGCATGGCCGGCCTGGCGCATGTCGGTGACGACCGGGCACAGCAGGTGCGGAATGCCTTCGTAGACGCTCATTTCGAGCATCTTCGGATCGATCAGGATCAGGCGCACCTGCTCGGCGGTCGCCTTGTACAGCAGCGACAGGATCATTGCGTTGATCCCGACCGACTTGCCCGAACCGGTCGTGCCGGCGACCAGCAGGTGCGGCATCTTCGCGAGATCCGCGCACACCGGCTTGCCGCCGATGTCCTTGCCGAGGCTCAGGGTCAGCGCCGACGACGCGGCCGCATAGACTTCCGAGCCGATGATCTCGGACAGGTGCACCGTCTGGCGGCGCTGGTTCGGCAGCTCGAGCGCCATGTAGTTCTTGCCGGGGATCGTCTCGACCACGCGGATCGACACGAGCGACAGCGAACGCGCGAGATCCTTCGCAAGGTTGACGATCTGGCTGCCCTTCACGCCGGTGGCCGGCTCGATCTCGTAGCGCGTGACGACCGGGCCCGGATACGCGGCGACGACGCTCGCCTCGACGCCGAAATCCTTCAGCTTCTTTTCAATCAGCCGCGACGTGAATTCGAGCGTATCGGCCGAAATCGCTTCCTGCGTCTTCGGCGCGGGATCGAGCAGCGACACCGGCGGCAGCGTCGAATCGCCCGGCAGGTCGGTGAAGAGCGGCACCTGGCGCTCGCGCTCGACGCGCTCGGACTTCGCCGGCGTGACGACCGGCGGCACGATCGTCACGGGCTCGTGATCCTCGATGCGCACGCGCTCCTCCTCGACCTTGCCTTCGCGGCGCACGGCCGCGGCCTCGCCGAGCTTGCGGTCGCGCTCGGCCTCGCGGCGCAGCTTCGCGACGTTGACGGCGGACAGGATCGCGCCGCCGACGCGCTCGGCGACCGACAGCCACGAGAAGCGGAAATACAGCGACAGGCCGATCGCGAGCGCGATCAAGAGCAGCAGCGTGCCGCCGGTGAAGCCGAACGCGTGCGACATCGCGCCCGCCACGGCCTCGCCGATCACGCCGCCCGGCGCGCGCGGCAACTGCACCTTCAGCGACCACATCCGCAGCGCCTCGATGCCGTCGCACGCGAGCACGACGAGCACGAACGCGAAGATCTCGGTGAGCCAGCCGATCGGCCGCTCGGGTTCGTCGACTACCGCCTCGTGACGCGTGATGCGCCGGTAGTTGACCGCGATGCGCCGTCCGAGCGGCACGATCAGCCAGTAGGCCGACAGGCCGAACAGCAGCAGGATGATGTCGGCCGTCCACGCGCCCACGCGGCCGGCCCAGTTCGAGATGTGGTCCACCTGGGCTGCGTGCGTCCAGCTCGGATCGCGCCGGCTGTAGCTCAACAGGGCCATCACCAGAAAAGCGCAGAGCGCGACCTGGAGAATCCAGCGGATCTCCGTGAGGAGCTTCGACATCCGGTGCGGCAACGCCTGTGCCTGGGCGGAATAAGGAGCTTTTGCCATGAATCCGTATAAAGAGGACGGGCCGCGCGCCCGCCTGTCGTTCGATCGCGCTTATTGTAAACGCTGCACCGGGCCGTCAAGTGTAAATGACGGTTACATAAGAGGGCCGGGTACCTGAAGCACCCCACCGCACATGCGATCCGGACCGTCTGGCGCCAGCCCATGGCGCCCGCCCGCGGCAATGCGCCGCCACGGGCAACGGCAGCCGTGCCCGCCGCCCCCTCCGCCGCGCCGCGCCGCGAGCCGGCCGCCGGGAAACGCTATCGCCACGATTGAAACTCTCGTTCGGCAGTGCAGCAACGGGGCCTTTATAATGCGCGTCTGATACCCATCTATGACGGCATCCCGGTCAACCCAGACCGTCCGGCGAGCCTTATCCCGCCCGCCGCGGCCGCCTTTTACGGATTCGCACATGTCCACGCCCAAACACGCCAAAGTCCTGATTCTCGGTTCCGGCCCCGCCGGCTACACGGCTGCCGTCTACGCGGCACGCGCCAACCTGTCCCCGGTGTTGGTCACCGGCATCGCGCAGGGCGGCCAGCTGATGACGACGACCGACGTCGAAAACTGGCCGGCGGACGCAAAGGGCGTGCAAGGCCCGGAACTGATGGCGCGCTTCCAGGAGCACGCCGAGCGCTTCAACACCGAAATCGTATTCGACCACATCCACACCGCGAAACTGCACGAACAGCCGATCCGGCTGATCGGCGATTCGGGCGAATACACGTGCGACTCGCTGATCATCGCGACCGGCGCGTCCGCGCAGTATCTCGGCCTGCCGTCCGAGGAAGCCTTCATGGGCAAGGGTGTGTCGGCCTGCGCGACCTGCGACGGCTTCTTCTATCGCAACCAGGAAGTCGCGGTGATCGGCGGCGGCAACACGGCCGTCGAGGAAGCGCTCTACCTGACGGGCATCGCGAAGAAGGTCACGGTGATTCACCGCCGCGACAAGTTCCGCGCCGAGCCGATCCTGATCGACCGCCTGCTGGAGAAGGAAAAGGAAGGCGTCGTCGATATCAAGTGGGATCACGTGCTCGACGAAGTGACGGGCGAGCAGTCGGGCGTCACGGGCCTGCGCATCAAGAACGTGAAGACCGGCGAGACGCAGGATCTCAACGTGCAAGGCGTGTTCGTCGCGATCGGCCACAAGCCGAACACCGACCTGTTCCAGGGCCAGCTCGAGATGAAGGACGGCTACATCCTGACGAAGAGCGGCCTGCACGGCAACGCGACGTCGACCAGCGTGCCGGGCGTGTTCGCCGCCGGCGACGTGCAGGACAACGTGTACCGCCAGGCGATCACGAGCGCCGGCACGGGCTGCATGGCCGCGCTCGACGCGCAGCGCTACCTCGAAAGCCTGCACGACAAGAAGTAAGCGTCAAGCGTTCGGCCGCCGGGCGCTACAATGGCGTCCGCTGCCGCGAAGCGGGCTTGACCGGAAAGCCGCTGCCGCCGTGCAGCGGCTTTTTTTGTGCCCGCGCGTCCGAACGCGCCTGCCCGGTTACCGAATCATGGCGAAGAACCAGCCCCATCCGAGCGATCCCGCGAAGCGGCAGATCGCCTCCCGTCCCGCGAACCCGGCGCCCGCCGCGCCATCGCCCGCGCCTGATGCCGCCACGTTGCGCGGCCAGGGCCTTGCCGGCCTCGGCGCGCTGCGCAAGTCGCTGCAAGGCGAAGCCGACCGCCGCGAGCGCGCCCGCGTCGAAACCGCGAAGGTCGCGCGCCAGGCGGAAGCCGACGCGAACCTGTTCCGCAACGAAATCGGCGCGATCCAGCCGCTGAACGCGCCGCCGCGCGCGAAGCCCGGCCGCATGCCGCCCGACCCGGTGCCGAAGCAGACGCAGCGCGACGAGGAAGACGTGCTGAACGCGACGCTGTCCGACGAATTCGATCCCGAGACGCTGCTCGACAGCGACGAATCGCTGTACTACCACCGCCCCGGCATCAGCCGCGAGGTCGTGCGCAAGCTGCGCAGCGGCGCGTGGATCGTGCAGGCGCAACTCGACCTGCACGGGATGCGGCGCGACGAGGCGCGCGACGCGCTCGCGGAATTCATCCGCGAAGCCGGCAAGAAGGGGCTGCGCTGCCTGCGCGTGATCCACGGCAAGGGGCTCGGCTCGATCGGCAAGGAGCCCGTGCTGAAAGGCAAGGTGCGCGCGTGGCTCGTGCAGAAGGAAGAAGTGATCGCGTTCTGCGAGGCGCGCAGCCACGACGGCGGCGCGGGCGCGGTGCTCGTGCTGCTGCAGCCGCTGCCGGCGCCCGCCGATCGGGGGCCGCGTGCCGCATCCTAGGCTGACGCTCGCGATCTCGATACTGGAAGCGATCGCGACGCTCGCCTTCGCGATCTCGGGCTTCATCGAGGCGCGCAAGAACCGTCTCGACTCGGTCGGCACGTTCGTCGTCGCGCTCGCCACCGCGTTCGGCGGCGGCACGCTGCGCGACATCCTGCTCGAACGCCGGCCGTTCTACTGGGTCATCCACGACGACTACGTGATCGCGATCTTCGTGCTCGCGCTGTTCGCGCCGTTCGTGCTGCGGATGCTGTCGCGGCTGTCGGCCGAGCGGCTGCTGCTGGTGGCCGATGCGATCGGGCTCGGCATCTTCAGCATCTCGGGCACCGCGATCGCGCTCGATGCCGAGATGCCGCGTTTCATCGCGGTGATGATGGGCGTGATCACCGGCGTGGTCGGGGGCATCATCCGCGACGTGCTCTGCAACGACATCCCGCTGATCCTGCGCGATTCGCGGCCGTACGCGACCTGCGCGTTCGTCGGCTGCTGGTTCTATCTGCTGCTCGCGTGGCTGCAGTTCGACTCGGTGTACAGCGTGCTGCTCGCGACCGGCTTCATCCTCGTCGCGCGGCTCGCGACGTTCAAGTTCGACGTGCGGTTGCCGCACTGACGCCGCCGCGCATCGCCACACGCAAAAACGAAAGGGGCCGTTCAAGACGGCCCCTTCTCTTTCATTCAGCGCAAGCGCCGCCTCACGCGATCCGCTCTTCCGACGCCGGATCGAACAGCACCGCCTTCGACACGTCGAACAGCAGCGACAGCGTCTGGTCGGGCTGCGGGTTCGCGGCCGGGTGCACGCGGCTCACGATCCGCTTGCCGTTGACCTGCGCGAACACGTGCGTGTCCGGGCCGGTCGGCTCGGTCACGTCGACGCGCACATCAAACGGCTGCAGGTGCGACGCGTCGCCGTTGTGCGCGTGGCGCACGTCGGTGATGCGCTCCGGACGCAGGCCGAGGATCACCTCGCGGCCGACGTGCGACTTCAGCTGGCCATCGAACGGCAGGTTGAGCGCGCCGCGCTTGACGCCCGTATCGATCTCGAGCGCGATCCCGCTGCCCTGCTCGACCAGCTTGCCGTTGATGAAGTTCATCGGCGGCGCGCCGATGAAGCCCGCGACGA
This sequence comes from Burkholderia sp. Tr-862, assembly GCF_011753085.1. Classification (NCBI taxonomy): domain Bacteria; kingdom Pseudomonadati; phylum Pseudomonadota; class Betaproteobacteria; order Burkholderiales; family Burkholderiaceae; genus Burkholderia; species Burkholderia sp. Tr-862. Next base: position 5,877 of record NZ_VWWG01000107.1, on the reverse strand, counting down.
ACAGGTTCGACGGCGAATCGTAGATGTCCTGCGGCGCGCCGAACTGCTGGACCACACCGTCCTTCATCACCGCGATCCGGTCGCCGAGCGTCATGGCCTCGATCTGGTCGTGCGTCACGTAGACGATCGTCGTGCCGAGACGCTGGTGCAGCAGCTTGATTTCGGCGCGCATCTCGATGCGCAGCTTCGCGTCGAGGTTCGACAGCGGCTCGTCGAACAGGAACAGCGACGGATCGCGCGCCAGTGCGCGGCCCATCGCGACGCGCTGGCGCTGGCCGCCCGACAGCTGGCCCGGCTTGCGGTCGAGCAGGTGCTGGATCTGCAGCATCGCCGATACGCGCTCGACGATCTGCTGCTGCTCGCTCTTCGGCACCTTGCGGATGTTCAGGCCGAACGAGATGTTCTCGCGCACCGTCATCGACGGATACAGCGCGTACGACTGGAACACCATCGCGATGTCGCGATCCTTCGGCGACAGGTCGTTGACGACCTTGCCGTCGATGCAGATCTCGCCGCTCGTCACGGTCTCGAGGCCGGCGATCATGTTGAGCAGCGTCGACTTCCCGCAGCCCGACCCGCCGACCAGGATCAGGAACTGTCCGTCCTCGATCTCGATGTCGACACCCTTCAGGACCGGCACCCCGTTCGGGTAGGTCTTGTACACGTCACGGATGGAAAGGCTTGCCATGCTGTGAATCCTCTGTCTCGTCTCGCGCGGCGCACTGCGGCGCCGCGTCGGGTTCGTTTCGATGCGCCGCGCGTCGCGCGCGGCCGGTTCGTCGTATCGGATGAAACCGCGCTTACCCCTTCACCGCGCCCGCCGTCAGCCCGCGCACGAAGTAGCGGCCGGCGACCACGTAGACGAGCAGCGTCGGCAGCGCGGCGATGATCGCGCCTGCCATGTCGACGTTGTACTCCTTCACGCCCGTCGACGTGTTGACGAGGTTGTTCAGCGCGACCGTGATCGGCATCGAGTCGACGCCGGAGAACACGATCCCGAACAGGAAGTCGTTCCAGATCTGCGTGAATTGCCAGATCAGGCACACCATGAAGATCGGCAGCGACACGGGCAGCAGGATCTTCGTGAAGATCGTGAAGAAGCCCGCGCCGTCGATGCGTGCGGCCTTCACGAGCTCGGCCGGCACGCTCACGTAGAAGTTGCGGAAGAACATCGTCGTGAACGCGATGCCGTACACGACGTGCACGAACACCAGGCCCGGAATGGTATTCGCGAGGCCGAGCATCCCCTGCAGGCGCGCCATCGGCAGCAGGATCACCTGGAACGGGATGAAGCAGCCGACCAGCATCATCGTGAACAGCGCATCCGCGCCGCGAAAGCGCCAGTGCGTAAGCACGTAGCCGTTGAACGCGCCGATCAGCGACGAGATCAGCACGGCCGGAATCACCATCTGCAGCGAATTCAGGAAGAACGGCTTCATCCCGTCGCAGCGCACGCCGGTACACGCGCCGCTCCACGCCTTCACCCACGGATCGAACGTCCAGTGCGTCGGCGGCGTCAGCAGGTTGCCGGTGCGCAGCTGGTCGAGGTCCTTGAACGACGTCGACAGCATCACGTAGATCGGGAACAGGAAATACAGCGCGAACAGGATCAGCGCCGCATAGATCACTGCCCGGCTGATCGTCATCTTAGGCTGCATTGCGGGTGCTCCTCGATTCCATATACATCAGCGGCACCAGCACCGCGACCACGGTCGCGAGCATCATCACCGACGACGCCGCGCCGAGCCCGAGCTGGCCGCGGTTGAACGAAAACGTGTACATGAACATGGCCGGCAGCGACGACGACGTGCCGGGGCCGCCCGCCGTCAGCGCGACGACCAGGTCGAAGGTCTTGATCGTGATGTGGCAGAGGATCAGCAGCACCGAGAAGAACACCGGGCGCATGCTCGGGATCACGATCTTGCGGTAGATGGTCGGCAGCGTCGCGCCGTCGACCTGCGCGGCCTTGAAGATCTCGGCGTCGACGCCGCGCAACCCGGCGAGGAACAGCGCCATCACGAAGCCGGTCGACTGCCACACGGCGGCGATCACGATACAGAAGATCGCCTTGTCCGGATCGTCGAGCCAGCCGAACGAGAAGCTCGTCCAGCCCCAGTCGTGCATCACCTTCTCCAGGCCGAGGCCCGGGTTCAGGATCCACTGCCACGCGGTGCCCGTCACGATGAACGACAGCGCCATCGGGTACAGGAAGATCGCGCGCAGCGCGCCTTCGTTGCGGATTCGCTGGTCGAGCAGGATCGCGAGGAACAGCCCGAGCGCGACGCAGATCGCGATGAACGGAATCCCGAACCAGCCGAGGTTCGCGGCGGAGGTCCACCACACGTCGTTCTGGAACAGGTCCGAGTAACGGCCGAAGCCGTCGAATTCGTAGTTCGGCAACAGCCGCGAGTTGGTCAGCGACAGATAGCCGGTAATCAGGATGAAGCCGTAGATGAACACGACGGCGATCGCGAGGCTCGGCGCGAGCACGAGCTTCGGAATCCAGCGATCGGCGAAAGCCGACATCGGCGACGTGCGCCGTGCGACGGCAGTGCCGGATCCGTTTCCGCTAAGAGGGGCAGCCACTTGATTCGACTCCTGGAACGAGGGCGGCGCAGGCCGGGCCGGCGCCGGGTACGGCGCGGGCCCGCGGGCGAGCCCGTTTGCTGCACATGCAAAAACGCCCGGCCGACGATGCGTTTCCGGCCGGGCGCCCGTTGCGCCTTACTTCACCTTCGCGGCTTTCGCGAGCGCGGCGACCGCGCTCTTCGAATCCTGCTGCGAGTTCATGAACTTCGTCACGACGTCGGTGATCGCGCCGGCCGTCGCGTCGCCCTGCGCCATCCCGTGCGCGAGCGACGGCACGAAGCCGCCCGACTTGATCGCGGTCTGCTCGTCGGCATACGACTTCTTCGCGCAGTCGTCGAACTTGTCCATCTTCACGCCGAGGCGTACCGGCACCGAACCCTTCAGCAGGCTGAACTGCTCCTGGAAGGCCGGCGTCATGATCGTCTTCGCGAGGGCGAGCTGGCCCGGCGTCGCGTCCTTCTGGCCCTTCTGCTGGAAGAACACGAACGAGTCGACGTTGAACGTGTACGAATTCGCCGTGCCGGGCACCGGTGCGCAGATATAGTCCTTGCCGGCCTTCTTGCCGGCGTTCTCGAACTCGCCCTTCGCCCAGTCGCCCATGAACTGCATGCCGGCCTTGCCGTTGATCACCATCGCGGTCGCGAGGTTCCAGTCACGGCCGTTGCGGCCGGTGTCGAAGTAGCCCTGGATCTTGCGCACCGTGTCGAACACCGACAGCATCTGCGGCGAGCTCAGCGTCGCCGGGTCGAGATCGACGAGCGCCTTCTTGTAGAACGCCGGGCCCTGCGACAGCACGACGTCTTCCCACAACGTCAGATCCTGCCACGGCTGGCCGCCCATCGCGACCGGCTGGATGCCCGCGGCCTTCAGCTTGTCGGCCACCGCGAAGAACTCGGGCCAGGTGGTCGGCACCTTCGCGCCGATCTTGTCGAGCGCGGCCTTGTTGATATAGAGCCAGTTCACGCGGTGCACCGAGAACGGCGCGGCGACGGTATGGCCCTTGTACTTGATGATCTTGTCGATTTCCGGCGGCAGGTTCTGCTTCCAGTCGCCGGCAGCCGAATCGATGTTGACGAGCACGCCCTGGTCGGCCCAGTCCTGGATCAGCGGGCCCTTGATCTGCGCGGCCGACGGGGAATCGCCGCTGATCACCTTGGTCTTCAGCGCCGTCATGGCCGCCGCGCCCGCGCCGCCCGCGACCGCGAAGTCCTTCCACACGTAGCCCTGCTTCTGGAGGTCGTCCTTCAGCACGCCGACGGCCTTCGACTCGCCGCCCGAGGTCCACCAGTGCAGCACCGTTACGTTCTCGGCCGCCTGCGCCGCCACGGCGCCAGCCATCAGACCCGCGGCGCAGAGCGCGCCCATGATCGAGCGAACTTTCATTACTTATCTCCTCCAGACTGAATCAACTCGTGAAGTTCCCTGACCGGGAACCGGCTTCTTGATAAACGACGGGGAAATCGAGCCGCGGGACGCGTGCAGCGTACGGGGCCGATGACCGGCCGGGCTCTTACAGAAAGCGTGAATCGAGATTCAACGGCGTGTCTCCTCATTGTGTTTCTGGCCCGCCGCGATGCCGCGGCGCGAGCCCGGGGCGACGGCGCGCGGACGATGCGCACCGTCAATGTCCGATAACATTCGGCACAAGGCGTTCCCGAAGGCGAAGCTCGCGCAGTTCATCGACCGCACTTCTTTTTTTCTTCACCCAGGTGCTACCCCTTGCGGCGGATTGTAGTTAAACTACAATTCAGTGTCAAAAATATTTTTATCGCACTACGGATCGCTTCCCAGCACCCCAACCGGCGGAGACACATGCATACCGATTCCAGCTTTACCTTCGTACTTTTCGGCGGCACCGGCGACCTGTCGATGCGCAAGATCCTGCCCGCGCTGTTCGAAGCGCACCGCGGCAACATGCTCGCGGAAAGCGGCCGGATCGTTGCCGTCGCGCGGCACGAATCGGATCGGGCGGGCTATCTCGAGTGGGTCGACACGCACGTGAAGCCGCATGCGGCGAAGGCGGCCGGCAAGGCGTTCGACGACAGCGCGTGGCAAGCCTTCCTCGAGCGCATCGAATACGTGAAGCTCGACCTCGGCCGCGCGGAGGACTACACCGTGCTGCGCGACGCGGTCGCGCAGCTGCCCGGCATCCGCGTGTTCTATCTCGCGACGGGGCCGTCGCTGTTCGTGCCGATCTGCAAGGCGCTCGCGTCGGTCGGCCTGAACGAAGGCGCGCGCATCGTGCTCGAGAAGCCGCTCGGCTACGACCTGCGCTCGTCGAACGCGATCAACGACGCGGTCGGCGAGATCTTCGCGGAAGACCAGATCTACCGGATCGACCACTACCTCGGGAAAGAGCCGGTACAGAACCTGCTCGCGCTGCGCTTCGGCAATGCGCTGTTCGAGCCGCTGTGGCGCCGCGAATGGGTCGAGAGCATCCAGATCACGATCGCCGAGGAGCTCGGCGTCGAGGCGCGCGGCGATTTCTACGACAATACGGGCGCGCTGCGCGACATGGTGCAGAACCACCTGCTGCAGCTGCTGTCGATCGTCGCGATGGAGCCGCCGCACTCGATGGATTCCGACTCGGTGCGCGACGAGAAGCTGCGCGTGCTGCGTGCGCTGAAAGCGGTCGATCCGCGCGACATCGGCAAGGTCGCGGTGCGCGGCCAGTATCATGCGGGCGTGATCAAGGGCGCGCAGGTGCCGGCCTACGCGACCGAGCCGGGCGTGAAGCCCGACAGCCAGACCGAAACCTTCGTCGCGCTGAAGGTCGAGATCGAGAACTGGCGCTGGGCCGGCGTGCCGTTCTTCCTGCGCACCGGCAAGCGTCTCGCCGACCGCGTCGCGGAGATCGTCGTCAATTTCCGGCCGGTGCCGCACTCGGCGCTCGGGCCCACCGCGCTGCGCGCCGGCGCGAACCGCCTCGTGATCCGGCTGCAGCCGAACGAGACGATTCGCCTGTACTGCCTCGCGAAGCAGCCCGGCGAAGGGATGAACCTCGCGAGCGTGCACCTCGACCTCGCGTTCGACCAGTTCTTCAAGGAAGGGCAGATGGAGGCCTACCAGCGCCTGCTGCTCGACGTGATCAACGGCCGCCTCGCCCTGTTCGTGCGCCGCGACGAGCAGGAAGCGGCGTGGCGCTGGGTCGAGCCGATCCTGAACTCAAGGACAACCTCGCGAACGCGAAGCCGTACAAGAGCTGGATCGACGCCGTGCGCATCAAGCTCGACGAGATCGAGCCGAAGGCCGAGGACGTCGCGGCCGGCCGCACGCAGGGCGCAGCGC
>NZ_VWWG01000106.1:0-23005 GCF_011753085.1 Burkholderia sp. Tr-862 | reverse complement strand
GACGGTCTCGAGCGTTGCCGCGTGCTGCGTCGGCTTGCGGCGCTCACCGCGCTCGCGACGTTCGCCGCGTTCCTGGCGCTCGCCACGGCCGGCTGCCTCGACGGCTTCCGGCTGCTCGGCGCGCTCGCGCGGTTCGCGGTTCTCGCGCGGCTCGCGGCTTTCACGGCTTTCACGCGGCTCGCGCGGTTCGCGGCCTTCGCGCGGGCCACGGCCCTCACGACCTTCGCGACCCTCACGGCTTTCGCGCGGCTCGCGGCTTTCACGCGGTTCACGACCCTCGCGCGGTTCACGCGGTTCACGCGGCTCGCGAATTTCCTTGCCTTCGCGTTCCTGGCGTTGCGACTGGCCACGGCCCGTCACAGCCTGGTCGCGGCCACCTTGGGCCTGCTGGGCACCGCCGCGGCGGTTGCGGTTGCGGTCGCCGCCGCGCTGCTCGGTCTTCTCGGTCCGCTCGCGGGCCGGACGGGCAGCCTGTTCCTTCGCCGGTGCCGGTGCAACCGGCGCGGGCGCCGGAGCCTGCGACATGCCGAACAGACCCTTCAGCCAGCCGATGAAGCCGCCGCTTGCCACGGCGACCGGGGCGGGCGCCGGCGCAACCGGCTCGGCCGGGCGCTGCGGTGCCGCGCTCGGAGCCGGCCGCTCGGGCGTGATGCCCTTGACCGCCGCTTCCTGCTTCGGCTTCACGTCGGCCGTGCGCTTGCTGTAGCCGGTTTCCGACTCCAGTTCGCGGGCGGCTTCCTCGGCCATCTTCCAGGACGCACGCGGATCGTCGAGGCGCGCGTCGTCGTGGCGCAGGCGCTCGAGCTTGTAGTGCGGCGTATCGAGGTGCTTGTTCGGGATCAGCACGATGCCGACCTTGAAGCGCGACTCGATCTTGTTGATTTCCTGACGCTTTTCGTTGAGCAGGAAGGCGGTCACCTCGACCGGCACCTGGCAGTGGATCGCCGCGGTGTTTTCCTTCATCGCTTCTTCCTGAATGATCCGCAGGACCTGCAGCGCGGACGATTCGGTATCGCGGATGTGGCCGGTGCCGTTACAGCGCGGGCACGTCACGTGGCTGCCTTCCGACAGCGCCGGACGCAGGCGCTGGCGCGACAGTTCCATCAGGCCGAAGCGGGAGATCTTGCCCATCTGCACGCGCGCACGGTCGTGCTTGAGCGCGTCCTTCAGGCGCTGCTCGACTTCGCGCTGGCTCTTGGCCGACTCCATGTCGATGAAGTCGATCACGATCAGGCCGCCGAGGTCGCGCAGGCGCAGCTGGCGGGCCACTTCGTCCGCCGCTTCGAGGTTTGTGCGGGTCGCCGTTTCCTCGATGTCCGCGCCCTTGGTCGCACGCGCCGAGTTCACGTCGATCGCGACGAGTGCTTCGGTATGGTCGATCACGATCGCGCCGCCGGACGGCAGCGGCACCGTGCGCGAGTACGCGGTCTCGATCTGGTGCTCGATCTGGAAGCGGGAGAAGAGCGGCACGTCGTCGTGGTAGCGCTTCACCTTCGACACGTTGTCCGGCATCACGATGTCCATGAACGCACGGGCCTGATCGTGGATCTCGGTCGTGTCGATCAGGATTTCGCCGATATCGGGCTGGAAATAGTCCCGGATCGCGCGGATCACGAGGCTCGATTCCAGATAGATCAGCATCGGCTGGCCGGCATTGCCGCTTTGCGACGCTGCTTCGATCGCGCGCCACAGCTGCAGCAGGTAGTTCAGGTCCCACTGCAGTTCCTCGGCGCTGCGGCCGATGCCCGCGGTGCGGGCGATCATGCTCATGCCGTCCGGAATCTGCAGCTGCGCCATCGTTTCGCGCAGTTCCTGGCGCTCGTCGCCCTCGATCCGGCGCGACACGCCGCCGCCGCGCGGATTGTTCGGCATCAGCACGAGGTACCGGCCGGCGAGCGAGATGAAGGTCGTGAGGGCGGCGCCCTTGTTGCCGCGCTCTTCCTTCTCGACCTGAACGATCAGTTCCTGGCCCTCGCGCAGGGCATCCTGGATGCGCGCGGAGCGCATGTCGATGCCGTCCTTGAAGTACTGTCGGGCGACTTCCTTGAACGGCAGGAAGCCGTGGCGGTCTTCGCCGTAGTTGACGAAGCACGCTTCGAGCGACGGCTCGATACGGGTGATGACACCTTTGTAGATATTGCCTTTGCGCTGTTCGCGCCCGGCTGTCTCGATGTCGATGTCGATGAGCTTTTGCCCATCAACGATGGCGACGCGCAACTCCTCCTGCTGCGTCGCATTGAACAGCATGCGTTTCATGAACGACTCCAGGCGGCTCTGCTGCCGGCGCCTCGCGGTTGTCAGTCGCGAAGGCGGGAACGACGGCAGGCCGCACCTTGTTGTGTTGTCACAAGCACGCTGGAGCGGGAAGGATGGCGGGGAGAATTGCCTGAAGAGGCGCTTGGGCCCGAAAAGACGGGGCCGGCGGCCGTTGGGCACCTGCGAATACGGTTTCAAAGCACGGCGTTCACACACCGCACGCTGCACAAGCGCGCTAAGCCTGAGTCCGGGCATCGCCACGGGCGCGCGCAATGGGTCGCGCGCGCCGACGGGCGGCAGATGCTGCGGCTTGGGCCGCAGCGGGGAGTATCGAATCCAACCCGACTTTCCCGCTTGGGGTGTACTTCCCTGGTTTGACGTCGCCAAGCCCCGCACCTTCGCGGGGCCAAATCAGGCGCAACGCCGTAATTTTCGCAACCGGCAGCCTGCGGACGCACTTCGCGCCGTCGGGCTACCGATCAAATTCTTTTCAACCAACTTTCCGTTACCGCGGCGCCTTGCCGACCGAATCCGCCTGTGGGCGCGATCCTTGCCGACGGGCGGCGCCGTGCGTGCAACTTGCTGCATCTCTTTGATTAGGGGCGAGCAGCGGACCCCCGGCGCAAGTAAAATAGCAGTTTGCGCTTGCGCCTTGCCCGATTCAGCCGGGGCCGGCCTGTCAGGCCACCCTCAACGTCAGGCTGGGCAAAATTATATTCAGTATGAATGAGTTAGGCAAAATATCCCAGAATTCAGTCGCAAGCGGCCAGGTATCGATGATCGAGATCGACGAAAACTCGGCCGGTCAGCGGATCGACAACTTCCTGTTGCGCGTCTGTAAAGGCGTGCCCAAAAGCCATATTTACCGGATCCTGCGCAGCGGCGAAGTGCGCGTAAACAAGGGTCGGGTCGACGCCCAGTACCGCCTCGCGTTCGGCGATATCGTCCGCGTGCCGCCCGTGCGGGTGGCGGCGGCCGATCTCGCGCGCGCCGACACGCCAATCGTGCCGCCCGCGCATTTCGAGGTGCTGTACGAAGACGATGCGATGCTCGTCATCAACAAGCCGGCCGGCGTCGCGGTGCACGGCGGCAGCGGCGTCGCGTTCGGCGTGATCGAGCAGATGCGCCAGGCGCGTCCGCGCGCGAAATTCCTCGAACTCGTGCACCGGCTCGACCGCGAGACATCCGGGATCCTGATGCTCGCGAAGAAGCGCACGGCGCTCGTGGGCCTGCACGAGCAGATCCGCGAAAACCGGATGGACAAGCGTTACTTCGCGTGCGGACACGGCGAGTGGCAGTCCGACTGGGGCCGCCGCCGCGCGGTGAAGGCGCCGCTGTTCAAGTATTCGACCGCGGAAGGGGAGCGGCGCGTGCGCGTGCAGGACGACGGCCTGCCGTCGCACACGGTGTTCAACCTGCTCGAGCGCTGGCCGGATTACGCGCTGGTCGAAGCGGAACTCAAAACGGGCCGGACCCATCAGATCCGTGTGCACCTCGCGCATCTCGGCCTGCCGATCGCCGGCGACGCCAAGTATGGCGATTTCGCACTGAACAAGGCGCTGGCGCGCGCGAACGCGCAGCCGTCGCTGAAACGGATGTTCCTGCATGCGCACCGGCTGAAGCTCGCGCACCCCCTGACCGGCGAGCCGCTGCAGTTCGACGCGCCGCTGCCGGACGAATGCCGGCGCTTCCTCGATCAACTCAGCGCTTTGCGCGATAACGCATGACTCGCATGGCCCGACAGCAATTTGACCTGATCGTCTTCGACTGGGACGGCACGCTGATGGATTCGACTGCGCATATCGCGCACAGCATCCAGGCCGCTTGCCGCGATCTCGGCCTGCCCACGCCGTCGGACGAGGCGTCCCGCTACGTGATCGGGCTCGGCCTGCGCGATGCGCTGCGTATTACGGCTCCGACCCTCGATCCGTCCGACTATCCGCGGCTGGCCGAGCGTTACCGCTATCACTACCTGCTGGATGACCAGCGCATCGAACTGTTCGCCGGCGTGCGCGAATTGCTCGCGGAACTGCGCGATACGGGTTACCTGCTCGCGGTCGCGACCGGCAAGGGCCGGGTCGGGCTGAATCGCGTGCTCGACCAGTCGAAGCTGACGAGCCTGTTCGATGCGACGCGCTGCGCGGACGAAACGTTCTCGAAGCCGCACCCGGCGATGCTGCATGAACTGTCCCGCGAATTGGGGCAGGATCTGGCGCGTACCGTGATGATCGGCGACACCACGCACGACTTGCAGATGGCGGCGAGCGCGGGGGCGGCCGGCGTCGGCGTCTCGTACGGCGCGCATACGGCCGATGCGCTGGCCGCGCTGACGCCGCGCTTCGTCGCGCCGGACGTCGTCGCGCTGGCGGCGTGGCTGCGGGAGAACGCATGAGCGCGGCGCCGGAAGCCGTGCGCGTGTGCGCATCGGACGCCTTGACCGACGGCGGCGCCGGCGTGCGCGTCGACGCGACGCTGCGCGGCGAGCAGGCGGTCGTGTTCTTCGTGCGCTACGACGGCCGTGCGTACGGCTACCTGAACCGCTGCGCGCACGTGCCGATGGAGCTCGACTGGGCCGAAGGGCAGTTCTTCGAGTCGTCGGGCCTCTACCTGATGTGCGCGACGCACGGTGCGATCTACGCGCCGGATACCGGCAAGTGCGTCGGCGGCCCATGCCGCGGCGGCCGCCTGCGACCGGTGGAGGTCGACGAGCGCGACCTGCCGGACGGCCGTGCGGTATTCTGGGTGCCCGATGCCGACCTGCGTCCCGCCGCTTCGACCCCTCCTGCCACGACCGACTGACGACACCACTGCATGGCCGACCAACCGAATATCCCTGATTCCTCGTCCCGTCCCGACAGCCGCGAGCCGAACTGGGAGCGCGCGGCGCTCGAGCGGATCGCGCTCGCGGCCGTCAAGGAACAGCGCGCAGCGCGGCGCTGGAAGATCTTCTTCCGCTTCGCGTTCCTCGGCGTGTTCCTGCTGCTCGCATTCGCGCTGATCGATTTCTCGAGCGACGCGAAGTTCTCGGCGGGCGGGCATCACACGGCGCTCGTGACGATCGACGGCGAGATCGCGGCGGGCACCAACGCGAACGCCGAGGACATCAATACGGCGCTCGATGCCGCGTTCGACGATGACGGCGCGGCTGGCGTCGTGCTGCGGATCAACAGCCCGGGCGGCAGCCCGGTGCAGGCCGGGATGGTCTACGACGAGATCCGTCGGCTGCGCACGAAATATCCGCACAAGCCGCTGTACGTCGTCGTGACCGACATGTGCGCATCGGGCGGTTATTACATTGCGTCCGCCGCTGACAAGATCTTTGTCGACAAGGCGAGCATCGTCGGCTCGATCGGCGTGCTGATGGACGGGTTTGGCTTCACGGGCCTGATGGGCAAGCTCGGCGTCGATCGCCGCTTGCACACGTCGGGTGAAAACAAAGGCTTCTACGACCCGTTCTCGCCCGAGACGCCGAAGATGGACGCCCATGCGCAGGAACTGCTCGACCAGGTCCATGCGCAGTTCATCAAGGCCGTGAAGGAGGGGCGCGGCAAGCGGCTGCACGAAACGCCCGACATGTTCTCGGGTCTGTTCTGGACGGGCGAGAAGAGCGTCGAGCTCGGGCTCGCCGACGGCTACGGCACGACCGACACGGTCGCGCGCGACGTGCTGAAGGCGCCGGATCTCGTCGACTACACGGTGAAGGAAAGCCTGACGAACCGCGTCGCGCGCAAGTTCGGCGCGGCGGTCGGCGGTGCGGCGATGAAGGCGCTCGCCGCGGGCGGCACGTCGTTCAGCCTGCGCTGAGCGACGGCTGGCGCTGCGGCGAACGGAGCCGGGCGCCCCGTGCCGCGAAGCGGCTGCGGGTGCCGGCGCGTCAGTTCGCGAGCAGCAGGAAGATGGCGGGGCGCTTGTGCAGATTCGGCGCGGGCGCCTTTTTCCAGTCCGCCACCGAACGGCTGACGATCGTCTCGGTCTCGAGGGTCAGGTCGGCCGCGACGCAGATCTGCGTCGACGGCGCGCAGGTCGCGACGAGCGTGTCGAGCATCGCGTGGTTCCGGTACGGCGTCTCGATGAAGATCTGCGTCTGGCGGCCCTTGCGCGACAGTTGCTCGAGCTCGCGCAGGCGTTTCGCGCGCGCGGCCGCATCGACCGGCAGGTAGCCGTTGAACGCGAAGCTCTGGCCGTTCAGGCCCGACGCCATCAGCGCGAGCAGGATCGAACTCGGCCCGACGAGCGGCACGACCTTCACGCCGCGTTCGTGCGCACGGCGGACCAGCAGCGCGCCGGGATCGGCAACGGCGGGGCAGCCGGCCTCGGACACGAGCCCGGCGTCCGTGCCCGCGAGCACCGGTGCGAGCAGCTTGTCGATCTCGCCGGCCGGCGTGTTGACGTTCAGTTCGCGGATCCCGATTTCCTGGATCGGCCGCGTCGTGCCGATCTTCTTCAGGAACGCGCGGGTCGTTTTCGCGTTTTCGCCGATGTAATAGCCGAGCGTTCCGGCGCGCGCCTGCACGGCCGCGGGCAGCACGGCGGCGAGCATCGATTCGTCGCCTTCGCCGAGGGTGTTCGGGACGAGATAAAGTGTGCCGGCCGTCATGCGCGGTCTCCGTGAGTAGTGAACAGCGGATAGCCCGCGGTGCGCAGCATCCGCGTGAGCGCGATCAGCGGCAGGCCGACGAGCGCCGTCGGGTCGTCGGAGTCGATCGCGTCGAGCAGCGCGATGCCGAGCCCTTCGGACTTCGCGCTGCCGGCCACGTCGTACGGCGTTTCCGCGCGCAGGTACGCATCGAGTTCGGCTTCGGGCAGCGAACGGAAGCGCACGTGCGTGACGACGTCCTCGCTCTGCGTTTCGCCCGTGCGGCTGTCGTACAGACTGAGCGCGCTGTGGAACTCGACGTCGCGGCCCTGCATCGACAGCAGCTGCGCGAGCGCGCGCTCGTGCGTGCCGGGCTTGCCGATCTGGAGGCCGTCGAACGTCGCGACCTGGTCCGACCCGATCACGAGCACGCCGTCCGGTGCGTCGATGGTCGCGGCGACCGCGCGCGCCTTCGCGCCGGCGAGACGCAGCGCGGTCGCGGCCGGCGTTTCACCCGCGAGCGGGGTTTCGTCGAGGTCGGGCGATACGACGTCGAACGGCAGACCGAGGCGCTCGAGGAGCGTGCGGCGGTAGCGGGAACTGGAGGCGAGAATCAGCCGCGGCGGGCGGCAAACGGTATGCGGCATGGTCGATTGGGTCGGTGAGTCGTCAGGTGTGGCGCGGCGTTGCGAGGGCGCAAGCATAAGTGATTGACCACAAAAGGTAAAACAGGTATGCTTTCCCGCTTTTCGTCGGCAGGCTTTCGCAGTGGTGGCGCCTGCCGGGTCTTCGGAAGTAAAGTTACGTAATCGTACGTGGCGTAGATCACGTCCGTGAGCGGCGTAGCTAGCCGGATCCCGCAAGTCAGCCTGTAGGCAGGAGCGCAACATGAACACTTCTTCTGGCAAGCCGGCGGCATCGCTTGATCCGCACGCAGTCGACCTGTTCGAATTCGCCCGCAGCGGGCGGCAGGCAGCGGGTGCGGTGCGCCTGTCGCAACTGCCGCGCATGTTAAACGAGGTGGCGGCGGACGCGCCAGATCGCGACACGGTCTTCACGTGGCAGGCCGAAGGGTTCACCCAGAAGGAGTTGCAGGACGACGGCGCCGATGGGCAGCAGCCGTATCTGCGACTCGCGGTGCACGGCCATGCGTGGCTCACGTGCCAGCGCTGCATGACCCCGTACGACGAGACGTTCGACGTCGACATGACGTACCGGGTCGTTGCGACCGAAGAAGAAGCTGAAGAATTTCCGCTCGACGACGATGAAGCCGATGTGATCGTGGGCACACGCCAGTTCGATCTCGTCGACTTGATCGAAGAGGAATTGCTGCTTTCGTTGCCGCTCGTGCCCAAGCATGAGGTTTGCCCGGCAGTTCACGAAAGCCTCGTGTCGGGTGTGAGCGGTCCTTCGGAAGAGGCGGACGATGAGTCCGTCGAAGACGAGGACGAAGGCAAACGGCCGAATCCGTTCGCAGCGCTGGAAGCGTTGAAGAAGGACGGGGACGGCAGCAAGAAACACTAAGCAGTTGTGGCGCGGGAAGGCGTAAAGGCTTTGGGCCAGGGTAGTTAAGCGCCGGATCGGGCTGTGTTAGAATCCGGAAAATCAATTAGGAGTTAGTCATGGCAGTCCAGCAAAACAAGAAGTCGCCGTCGAAGCGCGGCATGCATCGTTCGCACGATTTCCTGACGGCAGCGCCGCTGGCAGTCGAGCCGAGCACGGGTGAAGTGCACCTGCGTCACCACGTCAGCCCGAACGGCTACTATCGCGGCAAGAAAGTCGTCAAGACGAAGAACGACTAAGCGTCAAGTCACGCGTTGCGCGCTACGCTCGCCGTTCGCGTGACAACTGGTTCGCTTGACACTTTCCTGGCTCAACAAAAAGGCGGCATTCAACTGCCGCTTTTTTGTGCCTGAAATTCGTCGCATTCCATGACCGTAAAGCTCACAATCGATTGCATGGGAGGCGACCACGGCCCGTCCGTGACCGTTCCCGCGGCAGTCAAGTTCGTCCGCGCGCATCCTGATGCGCACCTGATGCTCGTCGGCATCGAAAGCGCGATCCGCGCTCAGCTGAAAAAGCTGAAAGCCCTCGACGATCCCGCGCTGACCATCGTGCCCGCCACCGAAGTCGTGGCGATGGACGACCCTGTCGAAGTGGCGCTGCGCAAGAAGAAGGATTCTTCGATGCGTGTCGCGCTCAACCAGGTCAAGGAAGGCGCGGCCCAGGCCTGTATCTCCGCCGGCAACACCGGCGCGCTGATGGCCGTGTCCCGTTATGTGCTCAAGACGCTGCCCGGCATCGAGCGGCCTGCGATCGCGTTCGCGCTGCCGAACCCGACCGGCTACACGATGATGCTGGACCTCGGCGCGAACGTCGACTGCGAGCCGCAGCATCTGCTGCAGTTCGCCGAGATGGGGCACGCGCTCGTCGCCGCGCTCGAGGGCAAGGAGCGTCCGACGATCGGCCTGCTGAACATCGGCGAAGAGGTCATCAAGGGCAACGAGACGATCAAGCGCGCGGGTGAACTGCTGCGCGCCAGCACGCTGAATTTCCGCGGCAACGTCGAAGGCAACGACATCTACAAGGGCACGGTCGACGTGATCGTCTGCGACGGCTTCGTCGGCAACGTCGCGCTCAAGACGTCCGAGGGGCTCGCGCAGATGCTGTCCGACATCATCCGCGAGGAGTTCGGCCGTTCGTTGATGTCGAAGCTGATGGCGCTGCTCGCGCTGCCGGTGCTGATGCGCTTCAAGAAGCGCGTCGACCATCGCCAGTACAACGGCGCGGCGCTGCTGGGGCTGAAGGGCCTCGTGATCAAAAGCCATGGTTCGGCCGATGCCTACGCGTTTGAGTGGGCGATCAAACGGGGTTATGATGCCGTCAAAAACGGCGTGCTGGAGCGCCTCGCGCGCGCGATGGCGGACAATTCGGTGTCGCTCGGCGACGGCGGACACGACGCGGGCGGCGCGGGCCCGACGAGCCCGGCCGCAGGCCACCACGCTGAACCTTCCGCTGCGCAATCCTCTAAAGCATAAATGGCCCAATCGACTCTCTATTCCCGCGTGCTCGGCACGGGCAGCTACCTGCCGCCCGACCGCGTCACGAACCAGCAGCTCGCCGACCGTCTCGCGAAAGAAGGCATCGAGACGAGCGATGAGTGGATCGTTGCGCGCACGGGCATCCATGCGCGCCATTTCGCCGCACAGGACGTCACGACGAGCGATCTCGCGCTCGAAGCGGCGCGTCGTGCGATCGAGGCGGCCGACATCGATCCGCAGTCGATCGACCTGATCATCGTTGCGACTTCGACCCCGGATTTCGTGTTCCCCAGCACGGCGTGCCTGCTGCAGAACAAGCTCGGCATCAAGAACGGCGGCGCGGCATTCGACGTGCAGGCCGTGTGCTCCGGCTTCGCCTATGCGATGGCGACGGCCGACAGCTTCATCCGCAGCGGCCAGCACCGTACGGCGCTCGTGATCGGCGCGGAGACGTTCTCGCGCATTCTCGATTTCAAGGACCGCACCACCTGCGTGCTGTTCGGCGACGGCGCGGGCGCGGTGATCCTGTCCGCCTCGGAAGAGCCGGGCGTGCTCGGCAGCGCGCTGCACGCGGACGGCAGCTATTCGCACATCCTCTGCACGCCGGGCAACGTCAATCGCGGCGTGATCGACGGCAGCGCGTTCCTGTACATGGACGGGCAGGCCGTGTTCAAGCTCGCGGTCAACGTGCTCGAAAAGGTCGCGATCGAGGCACTCGCCAAGGCGAATCTCGCACCCGAGCAGGTCGACTGGCTGATTCCTCACCAGGCCAACATCCGCATCATGACCAGCACCTGCCGCAAGCTCGGCCTGCCGCAGGAGCGCATGGTCGTGACGGTCGACCAGCACGGCAACACGTCGGCTGCATCGATCCCGCTGGCGCTCGACACCGCGGTGCGCGACGGTCGTATTAAGCGTGGTCAGCACGTGCTGATCGAGGGCGTCGGCGGCGGCTTCACCTGGGGCGCGTCGGTCTTCCGCTTCTGATCCGGGGCGCGCGACTGCTGCGCGCGGCTCCCAAACCGGCGCGCCGTTCGCGCGCGCCGTCCGAATCGATTCAATTGGGGACGATATGAAATTTGCATTCGTTTTTCCGGGGCAGGGCTCGCAGTCGGTCGGCATGCTCAACGCATTCGCCGACTTGGCCGTCGTGCGCGAGACGCTCCAGGAAGCATCCGATGCACTCAATCAGGATCTCGGCAAGCTGATTGCCGAAGGTCCGGCCGAAGAGCTGAATCTGACCACCAACACGCAGCCCGTGATGCTGACGGCCGCCTACGCGTGCTATCGCGCGTGGCAGCAGGCCGGCGGCCCGGCACCGTCGATCGTCGCGGGCCACAGCCTCGGCGAATACACGGCGCTCGTCGCGGCGGGCGCGATCGCGTTCAAGGACGCGGTGCCGCTCGTGCGCTTCCGTGCGCAGGCGATGCAGACGGCCGTGCCGGTCGGCCAGGGCGGCATGGCCGCGATCCTGGGCCTCGATGACGACACGGTGCGCGCGGTGTGCGCCGAAGCCGCGGAAGCGGGCGTCGTCGAAGCCGTGAACTTCAACGCGCCGGCGCAGGTCGTGATCGCGGGCGCGAAGGCCGCCGTCGAGAAGGCGTGCGAAATCGCGAAGGCGAAGGGCGCGAAGCGCGCGCTGCCGCTGCCGGTATCGGCGCCGTTCCATTCGTCGCTGCTCAAGCCGGCGTCGGACCAGTTGCGCGACTATCTCGCGAACGTCGACGTGAAGGCGCCGCAGATTCCGGTCGTCAACAACATCGACGTCGCGGTGGTCAGCGATCCGGCTGCGATCAAGGACGCGCTGGTGCGCCAGGCCGCGGGCCCGGTGCGCTGGGTGGAATGCGTGCAGCACATCGCGGGCACGGGTGTCACGCACGTGATCGAATGCGGTCCGGGCAAGGTGCTGGCAGGCCTGACGAAGCGCATCGACGGCAACCTGGTGGGCGCATCGGTGTTCGATCCGGCTTCGCTCGACGAAGCACTGAAGCTGGCGACCGCCTGACGCGGCGCCTTTCCTCAAGAGACGGATATTCGATTCATGGAAAAGACTCTCGATAAACAGGTCGCGATCGTGACCGGCGCATCGCGCGGCATCGGCCGGGCAATCGCGCTCGAACTCGCGCGCCTGGGCGCGACGGTGATCGGCACCGCGACGAGCGAATCGGGCGCTGCCGCGATTACCGCCGGGTTCGCGGAAGCGGGCGTGACGGGCCGCGGCGCGGTGCTGAACGTCAACGACGCGGCGGCTGCCGAAGCGCTGATCGACGCGACCGTGAAGGAATTCGGCGCGCTCCACGTGCTCGTGAACAACGCCGGGATCACGCAGGACCAGCTCGCGATGCGGATGAAGGACGAGGACTGGGACGCGGTGATCGACACCAACCTGAAGTCGGTGTTCCGCCTGTCGCGTGCGGTGCTGCGGCCGATGATGAAGGCTCGCGGCGGCCGCATCATCAACATCACGTCGGTGGTCGGTTCGGCCGGCAACCCGGGCCAGGCCAACTACGCGGCCGCGAAGGCCGGCGTCGCGGGCATGACCCGTGCGCTCGCGCGTGAAATCGGCAGCCGTGGCATCACGGTGAACTGCGTCGCGCCGGGCTTCATCGACACCGACATGACGAAGACGCTGCCGGAAGAACAGCAGGCCGCGCTCAAGACCCAGATTCCGCTCGGCCGACTCGGCAGCCCGGAAGATATCGCCCATGCCGTCGCGTTCCTCGCATCGCCGCAGGCCGGTTACATCACCGGCACGACGCTGCACGTGAATGGCGGCATGTACATGTCGTAACGATTTTCGTTTACCATCCGCGCCGTATCCCGTTTTTCAGGCGGATCGGTGCTTGATCGACCATCAAGCCAACGCGCGTTTTGGCGTCAGCAAACCTGATAAAATGCGCGCACTTGTAAATCTGAACTTTCCCTCGGAGGGGTAATGGATAACATCGAACAACGTGTCAAGAAGATCGTCGCTGAGCAACTGGGCGTCGCAGAAGCCGAGATCAAGAACGAAGCATCGTTCGTGAACGATCTGGGCGCTGACTCGCTCGACACGGTCGAACTCGTGATGGCGCTCGAAGACGAGTTCGGCATGGAAATCCCGGACGAAGAAGCAGAGAAGATCACGACGGTTCAGCAAGCGATCGACTACGCTCGCGCAAACGTCAAGGCGTAAGCGCCTTTCGCGCTTATCCGCAACGTCGCCGCGATCTTCGCGATTGACGCGCCATCCTGCCGGCATTCGCGCCGGACGGACTAACAGCCACAGGGCTCGCAGGGCTGGTTCCCGGGGCCACTGTGGCTTTTGTTTTTGTCATCCAATGGAAAAGAGGTTACCGTGAGCCGCCGTCGTGTTGTCGTTACAGGCCTGGGGCTGATTTCGCCCGTTGGCAATAATGTTGCCGACGGCTGGGCCAATCTCGTCGCCGGCAAGTCCGGCATCGCCACCGTCACGAAGTTCGATCCGTCGAACCTCGCCGTGCATTTCGCGGGCGAGGTGAAGGGTTTCAGCGCCGAGGAATACATCCCGGCGAAGGAAGCCCGCAACATGGATACGTTCATCCATTACGGCATCGCAGCCGGCGTCCAGGCAATCCGGGACAGCGGCATCGAGGTGAACGACGCCAATGCGGAACGCATCGGCGTGCTGGTCGGCTCCGGCATCGGCGGCCTGCCGATGATCGAAGACACGCACCAGACCTACGTCGATCGCGGCGCACGCCGGATTTCGCCGTTCTTCGTGCCGGGTTCGATCATCAACATGATCTCGGGTCACCTGAGCATCATGTTCGGCCTGAAGGGCCCGAACCTCGCGGCCGTGACGGCCTGCACGACCGGTCTGCACAGCATCGGCCTCGCGGCACGCCTGATCCAGGCCGGCGACGCCGACGTGATGGTCGCGGGCGGCGCCGAATCGACGGTGTCGCCGCTGGGCATCGGGGGCTTTGCGGCCGCGCGCGCGCTGTCGACCCGCAACGACGATCCGGCCAGCGCGTCCCGTCCGTGGGACAAGGACCGCGACGGCTTCGTGCTGGGCGAGGGCTCAGGCGTGATGGTGCTCGAAGAGTACGAGGCGGCGAAGGCACGCGGCGCGAAGATCTATGCGGAAGTCTCGGGCTTCGGCATGACGGGCGATGCGTACCACATGACCGCGCCGAACATGGACGGTCCGCGCCGCTGCATGGTTGCGGCCCTGCGCGACGCCGGCGTGAACCCGGACGAGGTCCAGTACCTGAACGCGCACGGCACGTCGACGCCGCTCGGTGACAAGAACGAGTCCGACGCGGTGAAGGCGGCATTCGGCGAGCACGCGTACAAGCTCGTCGTGAACTCGACGAAGTCCATGACGGGCCACCTGCTGGGTGGCGCGGGTGGTCTCGAGTCGGTGTTCACGGTGCTGGCGCTGTACAACAACGTGTCGCCGCCGACCATCAACATCTTCAACCAGGACCCCGAGTGCGATCTCGATTACTGCGCGAACACCGCGCGGGACATGAAGATCGACGTGGCCGTGAAGAACAACTTCGGCTTCGGCGGTACCAACGGCACGCTGGTGTTCAAGCGCGTCTGACGTCGAAATCGCTTGACGAGTCCATTCGATGCTCCGGCCGGGCGTCCGCAGCGCTTTGCGTTGCGGGCCTCGGCCGTGTCGTATGTCGTGCTGGCCGCGTTCGTCGCGGCGGCTGCCGCGTCCGCGTACCTGTTCTGGGCGCCGCGGGCCGGTGCCGCTGCCGGCGCGTGCGTGTCCGCGGCGACGGCCGCGCTGCTTGCCGTGTGTGCCGCGCGGGCCTGTGCCCGTCGGCTGCCGGCCGAATTGCGGATCGATGCATTCGGGGAGATTGCGGCGTTTGGCCGCACCGGGCGCTTGCTGGCCCGGGGCCGCGTGACCGGCCATGCGCACTGGAGCAGCCTGCTGCTCGTGCTGTCGGTCGGGCAGGGCGCCCGGCGCGCCCGGCCGCTGCTGATTCCGGCCGATGCGCTCGACGCCGCGTCGTTCAGCGCGCTGTCCGTGCTGGCGCGTACCGCGGGCACGGCGGGGCGGGCGTGACGGCGGCTCGGTTACCGACCGTAACCAGCGGCCGCCGCCGGAACGCTACAATAACGCTCCGCGTTGCATCCCTAGTTAACGGATTTGTCAGGTGAGTGAAAAAGAAATCGATCAGGCTCTGGTCGAGCGCGTACAGAAAGGCGACAAGGCGGCGTTCGAACTCCTGGTCTCCAAATACCACCGCAAGATCATTCGGCTGATCTCGCGCCTCGTGCGGGATCCCGCCGAGGTCGAGGATGTGGCCCAGGATGCGTTCATCAAGGCGTATCGTGCGCTGCCGCAATTCCGCGGCGAGTCGGCGTTCTACACGTGGTTGTACCGGATTGCCGTCAATACGGCGAAGAACTACCTTGCGACGCAAGGCCGCCGGGCACCGACCTCCACGGAGGCCGATGCCGAGGAAGCGGAAACTTTCTCCGACGCAGACCAACTAAGGGATATCAACACGCCTGAGTCGATGTTGATGAGCAAGCAGATTGCCGAGACGGTCAACGCTGCAATGGCCGTCCTGCCCGAAGAGTTGCGCCAGGCGATTACGCTGCGCGAGATCGAGGGCCTGAGCTACGAAGAGATCGCGGAAATGATGGATTGTCCGATCGGGACGGTCCGGTCGCGGATCTTCCGGGCGCGCGAGGCAATCGCTGCTAAATTGCGTCCGCTGCTCGATACACCCGAAGGCAAGCGCTGGTAAGCGCGACGGGTGCAACGACGCGGTCAGGGTCTAGTTACGGATAGAGTCGTGAAATCACGACGGGGTGTGTGCAAGATGGGGAGCATCATGGGGTCGGTCAATAAGCAGTCGCAAGCGTACTCGCGCGGCGAGCGTCTTTCCGCTCTGGTCGACGGTGAGCTGTTCGACGGCCCGGATCACGGGCAGTTTCTGGCTGAGCTCGATCGCGCGGATCGCGCGACGTGGGCCCATTACCACCTGATCGGCGATGCGCTGCGCTCGGACGAGCTCGCGCTGTCGCCCGCACTGAGCGTCGCGTTCACCGCGCGCATGTCCGCCGCGCTCGAAAGCGAGCCGCACCTGCTTGCACCGGCCGCCGCGCCGGTCGCGCGCAAGCTGCTGTCGCTGCGCCGCCGTGTCGTGCCCGCTTTCGCGGTGGCCGCCGCGGCCGCCACGCTGACATGGATCGTCGTTCCGCAAATGCAGACGGCCGGTGCGCCCGGCGCCGTCCAGGTCGCCTCGGCAGGCGCGCCGCAGAGCGGCAACCTGCAGCGCGTGACGGTCGCGCAGGCATCGGCGCAGCCGGGCCTGCAAGACGTCAACATCATCCGCGACGCAAGTCTCGACCAATACCTTGAAGCGCACCAGCAATTCGCGCAGCAGCCCGTCGTCACAGGCTCGATGCCGCTGATCCGCGCTGCCGTGACCACCACGCCAGGCCAATAAACTCGATGCGGACATTGCAGTTGAATCACGCCATCTCCGGATGGAAGCGGCTGCCGGCCCTCCTGCTTTGCGCAGCCGCCCTGTTGTCCGTTCAATCCCTCCCTGCCAGCGCCCAGCAACCGGACGATCCCGTCGCGACCCGCAAGGGCGCGGCAGAGTGGCTCGACCGCATCCAGCAGGCGGCGCAGCAGCAGAGCTACGAGGGCACGTTCGTCTACCAGCGCGGCGGGTATGTCCAGTCGTCGCGCATCGCGCACGTGGCGTCCCGCGACGGCGAGTTCGAGCGGATCGAGACGCTCGACGGCAAACCGCGCAAGGTGCTGCGGCATAACGACGAGCTGTACACGTTCGTGCCGGAGCGCAAGCTGTGCGTGGTCGAGCGCCGCCAGACGCGCGACTCGTTTCCTTCGCTGCTCGGCGCGGGCGGCGAGCACGTGATGTCCGTCTACGACGCGAAACTGCTCGGCAAGGACCGCGTGGCGGGGCTCGACGCGCAAGTGGTCGAACTTGTGCCGAAGGATGCGTACCGCTTCACGTACAAGCTGTGGGCCGACGCCCGGACCGGGCTGCTGCTGCGCTCGCAGACGCTCGACGCGAGCGATCACGTGCTCGAGCAGATCGCGTTCTCGCAAGTCCAGACGGGCGGCACGTCCGGCGACAAGGCCGCGATCGCGGCCGGCATGCGGAACCTGAGCGGCTGGACGGTGGTCCACCCGCCGGTCGCGACGGTCGACATGGAAGCGCAGGGCTGGCAGATCGCGCCGACCGTCGCTGGCTTCCGGAAGATTCGCGAGGTGCGTCGCCCGATGGCCGCGCGCGACGCCGGCGATCCGCCGATTGCAGTCGACCAGGCCGTCTTCACCGACGGACTCGCGACGATCTCCGTCTTCATCGAGCCGGCCGAAAAGAACACACGCAAGGAAGGCGCGGGCAGCACCGGTGCGACCCACGTTCTCGTGAAGCGTCGCGGCGACTACTGGATCACCGTGCTCGGCGAAGTGCCGCCGGCCACGTTGCAGCAGTTCGCGGCTGCCATAGAATACAAGGCTTCCAAGTAACGCTACGGCTTCCGACATGACGAAACTCACGCTGCGCAAAGTGCTCGCGGCGGCGGTGCTGTGTGCCTGCCTGCCCCTCGTCCCGCATACCGCGGCGGCGGCCACGCCGCCAGCCGCCAGCCTTCCCGACTTCGCCGATCTGGTCGAAAAGGTCGGGCCGGCCGTCGTGAACATCCGGACCACCGCGAACGTGCCGATGCCAGGCCCGCGCGGTGTGCTCCCGCCGGGCTTCGACAACGGCGACATGTCGGAATTCTTCCGGCGCTTCTTCGGCATTCCGCTGCCGCAGGCGCCCGGCAACGGTAGCGGCAACGGCAATCCGAAGAACGCGCCGACGCCGGACAATCCGCCCGACACCGAGCAGAACCGCGGCGTCGGTTCGGGCTTCATCGTGTCGGCGGACGGTTACGTGATGACGAACGCGCACGTCGTCGACGATGCGGACACCATCTATGTGACGCTGACCGACAAGCGCGAATTCAAGGCGAAGCTGATCGGCGTCGACGACCGCACGGACGTCGCGGTGGTCAAGATCCAGGCGTCGAACCTGCCGGTCGTCGCGATCGGCGATTCGAACAAGGTGCGCGTCGGCGAGTGGGTCGTCGCGATCGGTTCGCCGTTCGGCCTCGACAATACCGTGACGGCCGGCATCGTGAGTTCGAAGAGCCGCAACACGGGCGACTACCTGCCGTTCATCCAGACCGACGTCGCGGTGAACCCCGGCAACTCGGGCGGCCCGCTGATCAACATGCAGGGCGAGGTGATCGGCATCAACTCGCAGATCTACAGCCGCACCGGCGGTTTCATGGGCATTTCGTTCGCGATCCCGATCGACGAGGCGATGCGCGTGGCCGACCAGCTGAAGGCGACCGGCAAGGTCACGCGCGGCCGCATCGCGGTCGCGATCGGCGAGGTGACGAAGGACGTGGCCGACTCGATCGGGCTGCCGAAGGCGGAGGGCGCGCTCGTCAGCAGCGTCGAGCCGGGTGGCCCGGCCGACAAGGCGGGCATCCAGCCGGGCGACATCATCCTGAAGTTCAATGGTCGGCCGGTCGAGACGGCGTCGGATCTGCCGCGGATGGTCGGCGACACGAAGCCGGGCACGAAGGCGACCGTCAGCGTATGGCGCAAGGGTCAGGCACGCGATCTGCCGATCACGATCGCCGAGACGCCGGCGGAGACGACGGCGAAGGCCGAGCAGCGCAAGAACGCGCCGCAGAAGCCGCGCCAGGCAAATTCGCTCGGCTTGACGGTCAGCGACATTCCGGCGGATCAGTTGAAGTCGCTGAAGCTGAAGAACGGCGTGCAGATCGACGGCGTCGACGGCCCGGCTGCCCGTGCGGGCCTGCAGCGCGGCGACATCGTGCTGCGCGTCGGCGACACCGACATCACGAGCGCGAAGCAGTTCGCGGAAGTGACCGCGCAGCTGGATTCGCAGAAGGCGGTCGCGGTGCTCGTGCGGCGCGGCGACAACACGCAGTTCGTGCCGGTGCGTCCGCGCCCGACCCAGAAGTAACGCGCCGATGTTCACGCTCTACGGCCGCGGCTGGTGCCACCTGTGCGACGACATGCGCGACGCGCTGGCGCCGGTAGCGGCCGAATCCGGCATCGAGGTCCACTACGTGGACATCGATGCCGATCCGGCGCTCGTTGCCCGCTACGACGAGGACGTGCCCGTGCTGCTGCTGGACGGCACGGAAGTGTGTCGCCACCGGTTCGACGAGGCGAGGGTGCGCGGCGCGCTCGCGGCCCGGCGCTGAACCGACCCCGGGCACCGGCCGGCCGCCCCGCGCGCGGGGCTTCCGTCGGCAGGCCCTTACGCCAAGGGCTCCCGCGGGGTGCTCCGGGCCGGGGCGTCCCAAATTACCGCCCGGCAAAGGCCTTTTCGGCTAAAATAAGCCGTTTTTTCACCGACTTACACAAGGCGTGCTCCGCAGTCGTCGAGCGCGCCTTTTTCGCTTGATCGGCACTGAATGGATCATATTCGCAATTTCTCGATCATCGCGCACATCGACCATGGCAAGTCGACACTCGCGGATCGCATCATCCAGGTATGCGGCGGCCTCGCAGACCGTGAAATGGAAGCGCAAGTGCTCGACTCGATGGATATCGAGCGCGAGCGCGGCATCACGATCAAGGCGCAGACGGCGGCACTGTCCTATCGCGCCCGCGACGGCAAGGTCTACAACCTCAACCTGATCGATACGCCGGGGCACGTCGACTTCTCGTACGAGGTCAGCCGTTCGCTGTCCGCGTGCGAAGGCGCGCTGCTCGTGGTCGACGCGAGCCAGGGTGTCGAGGCGCAGACGGTCGCGAACTGCTACACGGCGATCGAGCTCGGCGTCGAGGTCGTGCCGGTGCTGAACAAGATCGACCTGCCGGCCGCGAACCCCGAGAACGCGATCGAGGAGATCGAGGACGTGATCGGTATCGATGCGACCGACGCGACGCGCTGCAGCGCGAAGACGGGCTTGGGCGTCGAGGACGTGCTCGAGTCGCTGATTGCAAAGGTGCCGCCGCCGAAGGGCGATCCGGCCGCGCCGCTGCAGGCGCTCATCATCGATTCCTGGTTCGACAACTACGTCGGCGTCGTGATGCTCGTGCGCATCGTCAACGGCACGCTGCGCCCGAAGGAAAAGATCAAGATGATGGCGACCGGCGCGCAGTATCCGGTCGAGCACGTCGGCGTGTTCACGCCGAAGTCGCGCAATCTCGAATCGCTGTCGGCAGGGCAGGTGGGCTTCATCATCGCCGGCATCAAGGAACTGACGGCCGCGAAGGTCGGCGATACGGTCACGCATGTGGCCAAGGCCGCCAGCGAGCCGCTGCCAGGCTTCAAGGAAGTGAAGCCGCAGGTGTTCGCGGGGCTGTATCCGGTCGAGGCGAACCAGTACGATGCGCTGCGCGAATCGCTCGAGAAGCTGAAGCTCAACGACGCATCGCTGCAGTACGAGCCGGAAGTGTCGCAGGCGCTCGGCTTCGGTTTCCGCTGCGGCTTCCTCGGGCTGCTGCACATGGAAATCGTGCAGGAGCGGCTCGAGCGCGAGTTCGACATGGATCTCATCACGACCGCGCCGACCGTCGTCTACGAGGTCGTGCAGAGCGATGGCTCGACGATCATGGTCGAGAACCCGGCGAAGATGCCGGAACCCGGCCGCATCGCCGAAGTTCGCGAGCCGATCGTCACCGTGAACCTGTACATGCCGCAGGATTACGTCGGTTCCGTGATCACGCTGTGCGAGCAGAAGCGCGGCTCGCAGATCAACATGCAGTATCACGGCCGCCAGGTGCAGCTCACGTACGAGATCCCGATGGCCGAGATCGTGCTCGACTTCTTCGATCGCCTGAAGTCGGTGTCGCGCGGCTATGCGTCGATGGACTACGAGTTCAAGGAATACCGTTCGTCGGACGTCGTGAAGGTCGACATGCTGATCAACGGCGACAAGGTCGATGCACTGTCGATCATCGTGCACCGGTCGCAGTCGCAGTATCGCGGCCGCGAAGTCGCCGCGAAGATGCGCGAGATCATTCCTCGCCAGATGTACGACGTGGCGATCCAGGCCGCGATCGGCGCGCACATCGTCGCCCGCGAGAACATCAAGGCACTCCGCAAGAACGTGCTCGCGAAGTGCTACGGCGGCGACATCACGCGAAAGAAGAAACTGCTCGAGAAGCAGAAAGAAGGCAAGAAGCGCATGAAGCAGGTGGGTTCGGTCGAGATCCCGCAGGAAGCGTTCCTCGCGATCTTGCGCGTCGAAGACAAATAACAGGACTGTTCCTTTTATGAATTTTGCGCTGATTCTTTTTGTGCTCGTCGTCTTGACGGGCGTAGCGTGGGTGCTGGACAAACTGGTGTTCCTGCCGCGGCGACGCAAGGCGGCCGACGTGGCGATCGAAGAGTTCGATCGCCAGCAGTCGCGGGTCGACAAGCGTTTCGCGGACGAAAACGCGGTGCAGACGCGTTCGAAGCTGCGCGACGAAAAGCTGCGCCAGCCGTGGTGGCTCGAGTACACCGCGAGCTTCTTCCCGGTGATCCTGGCCGTGTTCGTCGTGCGTTCGTTCGTCGTCGAGCCGTTCAAGATCCCGTCGGGCTCGATGGTGCCGACGCTGCTGGTCGGCGATTTCATCCTGGTCAACAAGTTCGAATACGGTCTGCGCCTGCCGATCACGAACACGAAGATCACGCAAGGCAGCCCGCTGTCGCGTGGCGACGTCGTCGTGTTCCGCTATCCGAAGGACGAGTCGGTCGATTACATCAAGCGCGTGATCGGCCTGCCGGGCGACACGGTCGCCTACCAGGACAAGCAGCTGACGATCAACGGCCAGCCGGTGCCCGAGGCGCCGCTGCCGGATTTCTTCGACGACGAGCGCCAGAACTACGCGAAGCAGTTCGAGGAAACGATCGGCACGAAGAAGAATGCGATCCTCAACAATCCCGCCGTGCCGCCGTTCGTGATGGGCGCCTACGACTATCCGTATCGCGACAATTGCACGTACAACAGCCGCGGCGTGATCTGCAAGGTGCCGCCGGGTCACTACTTCATGATGGGCGACAACCGCGACAACAGCGCGGACAGCCGCTACTGGGGTTTCGTGCCGGACAACAACATCGTCGGCCGTGCGTTCTTTATCTGGATGAACTTCGGCGACCTGAAGCGGATCGGTTCCTTCAACTGATCGCGTACGACTCGCATGCAACATGCAATACGTGACGCACGGGCCGCGTCGCGTATTGCCGAACGACTTTAAGAACCGGCGGTAACACCGCTCCGTCACGCCTTTTCGCGTCCGGCCGTGCCGTTTCGGCCCGACCGGCGCCCGCGTTATACTCCTGCACATGCCCCCATCCCAGTTGGAAAGCCGGCTGCGCTACGAATTTCGCAATGCGGAATTGTTGCGCCAGGCTTTGACCCATCGCAGTCACAGTGCCACGCATAACGAACGGCTCGAGTTTCTCGGCGATTCCGTTCTGAATTGCGCGGTGGCCGCCCTTTTGTTCCAGCGTTTCAGCAAGCTGGACGAAGGCGACCTGTCGCGCGTGCGCGCCAATCTCGTCAAACAGCAGTCGCTGTATGAAATCGCTCAGGCCCTGAATATCTCCGAAGGGTTGCGGCTGGGCGAGGGCGAGCTGCGCAGCGGCGGCTTCCGCCGCCCGTCGATCCTCGCGGACGCGTTCGAAGCCATCATCGGGGCCGTGTTCCTCGATGGCGGCTTCGAAGCCGCCCAAGGGGTCATCAAGCGCCTCTATATCCCGATTCTCGACCACATCGATCCGCGCACGCTGGGCAAGGACGCGAAGACGCTGCTGCAGGAGTACCTGCAGGGGCACAAGATCGCGCTGCCGACCTACACGGTCGTCGCGACGCATGGTGCGGCGCACAATCAGCAGTTCGAGGTCGAATGCACGGTGCCGAAGCTCGACGTGAAGGTGTCGGGCTCCGGCGCGAGCCGGCGGGCGGCGGAGCAGGCTGCCGCGAAGAAGGCGCTCGATGAGGTGCTGGCTGCCGCGCCGAGCACCTGCCACACTTCGCTCGAGCGCTGCTCGATCGCGAGCGTGCGAAAGCCCATCTGCAAGCTGTTCAGCAATGCGGTCAGCGTGGTCGGCCCGGCCACCGTCACGCGATAGTCCCG
>NZ_VWWG01000105.1:0-22971 GCF_011753085.1 Burkholderia sp. Tr-862 | reverse complement strand
ACCGCCGGCGCCGCCGGGCGCTCGGGGCGCGTCGCCGACCACGACCATGCCCGACGCGAATACGCGCTACGACACGCGTCCGTCGCCGCACAACACGATGCCTCCGGGCGCGACCGGAGGCGCGGCGGTCGATGTGCCGCAGCCGGGGCCGAACGGCGTGGCGGGCGACCGGCCGCTGCCGGGCACGCCGCCGCCGATGCAGTACTGAGCCGACGGACCCGCCGCGGCACGCATCGCCGGGTACGGACCGGTGGCGAATGGGAGGCTGGCGAGCGACGAAGCGGTGAAGGACGCGATGGCCGTCCATGCATTCCGGCCTGCGCGCGCCCGGCGCGAATTTCGTGCCCCCTAACTTCCCGGCGCTTGTAAAAAAGCGGCTTCGAGGCCGCCGGATCGAGGGGTGCGCACCGCCGAAAGCCGCGCCGGACGGCGGTTCCCCGTCCTGGCATGGAAGCTGCATGGATCCCTGCACGTGAATTTCGCACACAGTCAGGAGGGGCATCGATGTCCGTCACGCTTGCGCTCCAGATGCGACAGCATCTGGCACTCACCCCGAGGCTGCAGCAATCACTGCGTCTGCTGCAGCTGTCTTCGCTCGAATTCCAGCAGGAATTGCGGCAGGCGCTCGACTCGAATCCGTTTCTCGAAGATGGCCAGGGCGACGACGAAGCCGCCGCCGAGGCCGACGCGCCCGAACATCCGGTCGAAGCCGCCGCGCCCGAGCCCGTGCCCGAGGGCGATGACGTGCGTCCGCCCGACAGCGACGTGTCGTACACGGCCGCCCCGGCGCCGCGCACCACGGGCCGGCAGGGCGACGACGTGAGCGACCTGTCGCCCGGCGAGTGGATGGCCGCCGAGCCGTCGCTGCATCAGCAACTGCACGACGCGCTGCGTCTCTATCCGCTGAACCGGCGTGACCGCGAGGCCGCGCGCATCGTGATCGACGCCCTCGACGAGGACGGCTACCTGCGTCAGGAACTGTCCGAGCTGCTGGTCGCGGCCGATCCCGCGCTGCTGCTGTCCGAACAGGATCTCACGGTCGGATTGCGGCTCGTGCAGATGCTCGACCGCCCGGGGATCGCCGCACGCTCGCTGTCCGAATGCCTGCTGCTGCAGCTCGACGCGATTCCCGCCGGCACGCCGGCGCTCGCGGAAGCGAAGGTGATCGCGCGCGAACATCTTGAACGGCTCGCCCGGCGCGAGACCGCCGAGATCCAGCGGCGCGTCGGCTGTAACCAGGCGACGATGCAGGCAGCGTGCGCACTGGTCCGCGGGCTCGATCCGCGCCCCGGCAATCACTACGGCAGCACACGCGGCGACTATGTGGTGCCCGACGTGATCGTGCGCCAGGTGCGCGACGAATGGATCGTGACGATCAATCCGGCCGTGCTGCCGCGCGCGCGGCTGCACGAACGCTATGCGACGCTGTTCGCGCAGTCGAGCGGCGAGCGCGATTCGCCGCTCGGCCAGCAATTGCAGGAAGCGCGCTGGCTGATCCGCAACGTGCAGAAGCGCTTCGACACGATCCAGCGCGTGGGCGAATGCATCGTCGCGCGGCAGCGCGACTTCTTCCGCTACGGCGAGATCGCGATGAAGCCGCTCGTGCTGCGCGACATCGCGGAAGAGCTCGACCTGCACGAATCGACCGTGTCGCGCGCGACGGGCAACAAGTACATGGCCACGCCGCACGGCACGTTCGAGTTCAAGCACTTCTTCCCGCGCAAGCTGGAAGCGGCCGGCAAGGGCGTGTGCTCGGCGTCGGCCGCGAAGGTGCTGATCCGCGACATGATCGCGGCCGAGCGCCATACCGACCCGCTGTCCGATGTCGCGCTCGCGCAGAACCTCGCGGGACGCGGCATCCTTCTTGCGCGTCGTACGGTGACCAAGTATCGCCAGGCCATGAAGATCCCGCCGGCCGAACTGCGTCGGCGCGACGCCGCCTGACGATACCGTCCGAACTGCGCGCGGCCCGCGAATTGCGATCGTCGCGCGCGCCACCGAAAGGAGGAAATCATGCCAGCCAAATCCCAGGCCCAGCAGCGCGCGGCGGGGGCCGCCCTGTCGGCCAAGCGCGGTGACACGAAAATGAAGGACCTGAAGGCGCCGTCAAAGTCGATGGCCAAGTCGATGAGCGAGAAGGAGCTCGAGAAAATGGCGTCGACGCCGGTCCACGGCAAACCCAAACACAAGCATTGATCGGCGACGACGCGCGCCGACGATCGTCGTTCTTCAGGACTCCAGGAGGAATTCATGCTGAGATATGCCATCATCTTCTTCATCATCGCGATCATCGCGGCCGTGTTCGGCTTCGGCGGCATCGCGGCCGGTGCGGCCGAGATCGCGAAGATCCTGTTCTACATCTTCGTCGTGATCTTCCTGGTCACGTTGCTGCTGGGGGTCGTACGCCGATGACGGCCACCCCCGACCGTTCGCAGCGCATCGCGGAACTCGAGACTGCGCTCGCGAACGGCTTTCCATCGGAGTCGACCCTCGTCGTGCATACGGACGACGCATCGGGCCGACTGACGATTCAGGTGTCATGGGTGCGGCTGCCGGCCGATGAAAACGCGCGTCAGTGGCGCTGCGTGGTCGACCTGCGCTTCGATCCCGACGTGCTCACGCGCTATGCGTCGCTCGGCGCCGACGACCGGCTGCGCGTGCGCACCCGGCTGTGCGACCTCGCGCGGCGCGCAGTGGACGAACAAAAGCCGCGTGTCGAGGACGCCGAGATCGAATGCAACGTCGAACTCGACGTGACGCGCGACGAACTCGATAGCGCGTTGCGCGCGCCCTGACGCAGGCGCCGCAGCCTGCAGCGACACCGCAGGCGGCCGCCGCGGCATACACCGCGCGGCTCGCCCGTTTTCCGTGCCGGCAGCCGTGTGCGCCGCTACGCGGTCGTGCACGCCGCCGCCCTTCATCGAACCGAACGAGACGAGGACGCGCGCATGACGAATCCCCCGCAATCCGGCAATCCGCCGCCCAACCCGCAGCAACCCGACAGCGCGAAATCGCGCCAGCTCGACGAGAATCGGCTGCGGCCCGACGGCCAGGCGCTGCGCACCAACCAGGGCGTGCGGATCGCCGACAACCAGAACACGCTGCGCGCCGGTGCGCGCGGCCCGTCGCTGCTCGAAGACTTCATCATGCGCGAGAAGATCACGCACTTCGATCACGAACGGATTCCCGAACGGGTCGTGCACGCGCGCGGCTCGGCCGCGCACGGCGTGTTTCGCGTCTACGAGCCGATGGCCGACTATACGAAGGCCGCGTTCCTGCAGGACCCGGCCGCCGAAACGCCCGTGTACGTGCGCTTTTCCACCGTGCAGGGCCCGCGCGGCTCGGCCGACACGGTGCGCGACGTGCGCGGCTTCGCGGTGAAGTTCTATACCGAAGAGGGCAACTACGACCTGGTCGGCAACAACATGCCGGTCTTCTTCATCCAGGACGCGATCAAGTTTCCCGACTTCGTGCATGCGGTGAAGCCCGAGGCGCCGAACGAGATGCCGACCGGCGCGTCCGCGCACGACACGTTCTGGGATTTCGTATCGCTCGTGCCCGAAACCACGCATACGGTGCTGTGGTTGATGTCCGACCGCGCGCTGCCCGCAAGCTTTCGCGCGATGGACGGTTTCGGCGTGCACACGTTCCGCTTCGTGAACGCGGCCGGCGCCGAGCATTTCGTGAAGTTCCACTGGCGGCCCGTGAGCGGCGCGTATTCGCTGCTGTGGGATGAAGCGCAGCGCATCGCCGGCCACGACCCCGATTTCAACCGGCGCGACCTGTGGATGGCGATCGAGCGCGGCGACTATCCGGAGTTCGAGCTCGGCGTGCAGTTGATCGATCCCGCCGACGCGCACACGTTCGGCTTCGACCTGCTCGACCCGACCAAGCTGGTGCCGGAAGAACTCGTGCCGGTGCGGCCGATCGGCCGCATGACGCTGAACCGCAACCCGGACAACTTCTTCGCGGAGACCGAGCAGGTCGCGTTTCATCCGGGGCACGTGGTGCCCGGCATCGACTTCACGAACGATCCGCTGCTGCAGGGGCGCCTGTTCTCGTACACCGACACGCAGCTGAGCCGGCTCGGCGGCCCGAACTTTCACGAGATTCCGATCAACCGGCCGCTGTGCCCGTTCGCCAACAACCAGCGCGATGCGCTGCACCGGCAGACGATCGCGGTCGGGCAGGCGTCGTACGAGCCGAATTCGCTGAACGGCGGCTGGCCGCGCGAGACGCCGCCCGCGCCGTCCGGCGGCGGCTTCGAGACCGTGCACGAACCGCTCCAAGGCGACAAGGTGCGCGTGCGCAGCGAAACGTTCGCCGATCATTTCTCGCAGGCGGCGCTGTTCTACCAGAGCATGACCGAGATCGAGCAGCGGCATATCCGCGACGCGTACTGCTTCGAGCTCGGCAAGGTGACCAAGCCGGAGATTCGCGAACGCGTGGTCAACGAGATCATCGCGCGGTTCGACGCGGGGCTGGCCGCGCAGGTCGCCGAACGGCTCGGGTTGCCGGTTCCGCAAACGGCCACGACGCCGGTCGTCAAGCAGCGCGCGCCGTCGTTGAGCCTGATCGGCCGGTCGAAACCCGATATCCGCTCGCGCAAGATCGCGCTGATCGCGACGCCCGGCGTGAGCCAGACGCTGGTCGAGCAGGTGCGCGGTGCGCTGACGGCCGCGGGTGCGGTGCCGACGATCGTCGCGCCGACCCTCGCGCCGATCGGCAGCATCGTGCCGCAGGCGACGCTCGCCGGGATGCCGTCGGTGATGTTCGACGCGGTGTTCGTGTGCGGCGGCGACGGCGACGGTCGAAATCTCGCGCACAGTGCCGACGCGCGGCACTTCGTGCGCGAGGCGTTCAAGCACCTGAAGCCGATCGCGGCGGTCGGCTCCGGGCGTCAGTTGTTGAGCGCCGCGCACCTGCCGGACCCGGCCGAGGGCGTGTGCGTCGCGCAAGCGGCCGATCTCGACACGCTGCTTCGCACGTTTTCGGACGAGATCGGCCGGCATCGGGTCTGGTCGCGCGAGCAGCAGGCGGCCGAGCTGCCGGCATAGCGTCGCACGGCGCCTGCTCCTTCGGGGGCGGGCGCGGTTGCGGCAAGGAGGACAGGCATGGCACCGCGGATGATATGGAAAGGCGCGATCAGTTTCGG
Source organism: Burkholderia sp. Tr-862 (assembly GCF_011753085.1). NCBI lineage: Bacteria > Pseudomonadati > Pseudomonadota > Betaproteobacteria > Burkholderiales > Burkholderiaceae > Burkholderia > Burkholderia sp. Tr-862. The sequence continues at coordinate 17,816 of NZ_VWWG01000105.1, read as the reverse complement.
GCTCGTTCACGTGCCCGTGCAGCTGTTCCCGGCGACACGCACCGTGAAGCCGTCGTTCCGGTTGCTCGACAAGCGCTCGATGGATCCGGTCGGCTATCGGCAGATCAACAAGCGCACCGGCAAGGAGGTCACGCGCGAGGACATCGTGCGCGGCTACGAGTACGAGAAGGAGCGCTACGTTGTGCTGACCGACGACGAGATTCGCGCGGCGAACCCCGAATCGACGCAGACGGTCGACATTCTCACCTTCGTCGACGCGGACGCGGTGTCGTTCCTGTATCTCGACACGCCGTACTACCTCGTGCCGGACCGCAAGGGCGAGAAGGTCTATGCGCTGCTGCGCGACGCGCTGAAGGACAGCGGCAAGATCGGCATCGCGCTCGTCGTGATGCGCGACCGCCAGCATCTCGGCGCGCTGATTCCGGTCGGGCCGCTGCTCGCGCTCGACACGTTGCGCTGGCAGGAGGAGCTGCGCCCGCTCGACGAACTGTCGGTGCCGACGGACGACGCGAAGCACGCGGGCGTGACCGCGCGCGAGCTGGCGATGGCGAAGAAGCTGATCGACGACATGGCGGGCAAGTGGACGCCCGACGAGTATCACGACACGTTTCGCGACGACATCCTCGAACTGGTCGAGCGCAAGGTGCGCTCGGGCAAGATCGAGGAGATCGAGGAGCGGCCCCCGCAGACGGGCCGCGCCGCGACCAACGTGGTCGACCTGACCGAGCTGCTCAAGCGCAGCCTGAAGGGAGGCGGCGGCGCGCGTGCGGCGGACTTGCGCGACGAACGCGGAGAACAGGAAGCCGAGACGTCGGCGCCCACGGGCACACGTCGCAAGCCGGCCGCGAAATCCGCGTCGAAAGGCGCGGCCGCGAAGACCGCGGCGAAGCGGCCGGCCGCGAAACGCGCCGCGACGGGCGAGCCTGCGGCGAAGAAAACCGCTGCGCGCCGCAAGCACGCCGCATGATGCCGCACGACGCGAGGTGATGCGATGGCCGGCAAGCTCGATCCGTATCGGCGCAAGCGCCACTTCGGCGCGACACCGGAACCCGAAGGCGCGCACGGTCGCCGTGCGAAGGCGGATGCGAAGCCCGCCGCGCGCACGCGCGCACGGGGCGCTCACCCGCTGCGCTTCGTGATCCAGGAGCACCACGCACGGCGACTGCACTACGACTTCCGGCTCGAACTCGACGGCACGCTGAAGTCATGGGCCGTACCGAAGGGGCCGAGCTTCGATCCGTCGGTGAAGCGCCTCGCCGTGCACGTCGAGGACCATCCGCTCGAATACGCGTCGTTCGAAGGCCAGATTCCGGAGGGCCATTACGGTGCGGGCTCGGTCGTCGTATGGGATGAAGGCACGTGGACGCCCGATGGCGGGCTCGCGCAGGCCCGCGACGGCTATCGCGCGGGCAAGCTGACGTTCCGGCTCGACGGTGAAAAGCTGCACGGCGGCTGGGCGCTCGTGCGCAGCGGCCGGCAGCAGGGGCGCCAGGAGCAGTGGCTGCTGATCAAGGAGCGCGACGACGACGCGCGCAGCATGGATGAATTCGACGTCGTCGGCGAGCGGCCGGGGAGTGTGCACGAAGGCGCGGCTGCGGCGCGTGCGGAGGCTAAGGACGGCGCGACTCGCGCGCGCGGGACGCGAAGAGGGCAGCGCGAGAAGCCCGGCACACGCGCCGCGCGGCATGACGACCGCGGCCACGATGACCACGCCGGCCCGCCCGCCGATCCTTCCCGGATCGAAGGCGCGGTGCGCGCGCCGCTGCCCGAGCACGTCACGCCGCAGCTCGCGACGCTGGTCGACGGTCCGCCGACGCAGGGCGACTGGTGCTATGAACTGAAGTTCGACGGCTATCGGATCCTTGCGCGCATTTCCGGCAAGGGCGCGCGCCGGCATGTGAAGCTGATGACGCGCGAAGGCCGCGACTGGACCGCGAAACTGCGCGCGCAACGCGACGCGCTCGCGGCGCTCGACGTCGACGCCGCGTGGCTCGACGGCGAGGCCGTCGTGCTCGGCAAGAACGGCCTGCCCGATTTCCAGGCATTGCAGAACGCATTCGGCGGCGGGCATTCGGCCGAGATCACGCTGTTCGTGTTCGACTTGCCTTATCTCGACGGGTACGACCTGCGCGACGCGCCGCTCACCGCGCGCCGCGCGTTGCTCGAACCGCTGCTCGCCGACAGCGACCCCACGCGGCTGCGCTTTTCGCCCGATCTCGGCGACGACGTCGCATCGCTGATCGCGAGCGCATGCGACACCGGCCTCGAAGGGCTGATCGGCAAGCGCGCCGAGTCACGCTATCGCGCCGGACGTTCGCCCGCGTGGATCAAGCTCAAGTGCCGGCGCCGGCAGGAGTTCGTGATCGGCGGCTATACCGAGCCGTCGGGCAGCCGGCACGGCTTCGGCGCGCTGCTGCTCGGCGTGCACGAACCGGCCGCGGACGGCAAGCGGCGGCGCGGGCCGGGGCCGCTGCGCTACGTCGGCCGCGTCGGCACCGGCTTCGACACGCGGATGCTCGACCGGCTTACCCCCATCCTGCGCAAGCACGAGCGCGACACGATGCCGTTCGATCCGCCGCCGCGCGAACGCACGCGCACGCGCGTGCACTGGATCGAGCCGACGCTCGTCGCCGAATGCGAATTCGCGGAATGGACCGGCGACGGCATCGTGCGGCAGGCGGCGTTCATCGCGCTGCGCGAGGACAAGCCGGCGGCACGGATCGTCCGTGAAGTGCCGAAGCATACGGAAACGGAGGTGCAGATGGATCAGCGTCAAACCACGCAGCACGAAAGACACAAGCCCGGGCGCGCGTCGCACGCCGAGCGCGACACGAACGACTCCAGCGACACGAGCGACGGCAAGCACCCCGCGCGCTCACGCGGATCCCGTCGCGCCGCGGCCGACGATACCGGCCCCGACCAGCTCGGCCGCGTACGCATCACCCATCCCGATCGGGTGCTCGATCCGCACAGCGGCACGCGCAAGATCGATCTGGCGCGCTACTGGCAATGGGTCGCGCCGTGGCTGCTGCCGGACCTGAAGGGCCGGCCCGTGTCGCTCGTGCGCGCGCCGGGCGACATCGCGGGCGAGCTGTTCTTCCAGAAGCACGCGGAGCGCCGCGAGATCCCGTTCGTCACGCAGCACGAGGGCCTCGATCCGGGCCACGGCCCGCTGCTGTCGCTCGACAGCGTCGATGCGCTGCTCGGCGCCGCGCAGATGGGCACGATCGAGCTGCATACGTGGAATGCGCACGCGTCCAACATCGAGCGGCCCGACCGGATCGTCTTCGACCTCGATCCCGATCCGGCGCTGCCGTGGAGCGCCATGATCGACGCCGCGCAGCTCGTGCGCGGGCTGCTCGACGAACTGGGTCTCGCGTCGTTCTGCAAGACGAGCGGCGGCAAGGGGCTGCACGTCGTCGTGCCGATCACGCGGCACATGGGATGGGACGAAGTGAAGGACTTCTCGCGTGCAGTCGCGCAGCACGTCGCGAGTGCGTTGCCCGATCGCTTCACCGCGACGATGGGGCCGAAGCATCGGCGCGGCAAGATCTTCATCGACTACCTGCGCAACGGCCGCGGCGCGAGCACCATCGCCGCGTATTCGGTGCGCGCGCGGCCCGGGCTGGGCGTGTCGGTGCCGCTGCGCTGGGACGAGGTGCCCGACACGACGGGCGGCGCGCAATGGACGATCGACACGCTGCACGAGCGCCTCGATCGACTGAAGCGCGATCCGTGGGACGGCTATGACGACACGCGCCAGCGGATCACCGCACAAATGCGCGCGCGGCTCGGCACGTCGTGACGCCGTCAGCGCCGGTGCTGCAGGCGGTAGTACCAATCCATCAGCGGCGTCGCGGAAATTCCGTGCGCGATCACCGACGCCACCACGACGGCGAGCACCGGCGCCGCGAGCGGCCTCACCGTGCTGGATGGCCCGTGTTCGAGCGCGAACAGCAGGTAGTAGAACGAGCCGATCCCGCGTATCCCGAACCAGGCCATCAGCCGCCGCTGGGCAAGCGTCGCGTGCGAACCGGTGAGCGTCAGCAGCACCGCGAACGGCCGCACGGCGACGAACAGCACCACCGCCAGCGCAATCGCGCCCCACGTGACGAGCGGGGCTGACAGCGTGCCGAGCACGCTGCCGATCATCGTCATCACGAGCGCCTCGGCGATGCGCTCGAGCTCGATCGTGAAATCGAGCACCGATTCGGCCATGAATGCGTGGACTTTCTCCGGATGTTTCTCGGTCGCGCTCACGTCCTCCGAATCGACCTGGCCGATCACTTCGCGCGGCGGGCGGTCGCCGCTCGCACGATGCTCGATGCGGCGCATCGCGACGCCCGCGGCGAACGTCGCGATGAAGCCGAACGTATGCGCGAACTGCGCGGCGCCGAACGACAGCACGATCAGCGCGAGCGCGAAGAAGCCTTCGAAGCCGAGCGCCTGCGCATAGCGGGTGCGCAGCCGGCCGATCGCCTTGGTCGTTGCCGCGCCGAGCAGGCCGCCGATCGCGGCCGCGCCCGCGATGCCCCACAGCGCGGCCAGTGCGAACGTGCCGGACAACGGCGGCGGCCCGTGCGGCGTATCGGGCACGCCGCACAGCGCGAGGCCCGCGAGCGCGAACGGTAGCGCGATCCCGTCGTTCATCCCGCCTTCGCCGGACAGCGCGAAGCGCACCAGATCGCGGTCGCCGGGATCGTGCACCTGCACGTCGTGCGCGAGCACCGGGTCGGTCGGCGCGAGGATCGCCGCGAGCAGCAGCGCGGGGCCCCAGCCGAGGCCGAGCGTCAGCACCGCGCAGCCGGCGAGCAGCGGCACGGTGACGAGCATCGCGAGCAGGCCGAGCCGGCACGGCACGAGCCACAGCTTGTCGGACAGCGGCACGCGCAGCCGCAGCCCGATCGCGAACAGCGACACCAGCAGCGCGACCTCGACGATTTCGCGCAGCAGCCGCGCGTCGCGCTCGATGTCCAGGTGGAGGAGCCCGACGCCGGACGGACCGAGCGCGACGCCGAGCGCGAGATAGATCATCGCGGTGCTGCACGGCAGACGGCGCAGCGCCGAGGTCGCGACACCCATGGCCATCAGCACCGCGCCGATGATCAGATACCACAGCGTTTCATGCATGCGAGCCAGCGCAGCAGGTCGATACGAAGCAGGCGCGTGCCGTCACGGCTTGCGGCCGAACGCCTCGCGCAGTTTGCGCTTCGCGCGTTCGAGCGTCGTGCGGCGCGTTTTCGGCAGGTTGCGGCCCGCGCGGTTCACGTAGAAGTTCAGCATCGACATCGCCGACTGGAATGGCGTGGCCTTGCGGCGGCGGCTATGTTCGGCCGAGCGCTTGAGGGACGCGGCGATCTCGCCCGGATCGTCTGACTTGAAGATCTCGGGCTCGATGTCGAGCGCATCGCTTTTTTGCATGACGTCCGCGGACCAGCGCTTGCGGGGATGCGAAGCGTTGCTGCGGGTGCGCCCCGGACGGCGTGTCGCGCGTTTGCCGTGCGGATGAGAGGCAGAAGCTGAAGGCATGGCAGGGCTCCGTACGGGATCGGGATGACGCGTGACGGGGCCGCAAGCCGCGTGCCGGCCCCGCTGGCCGGCACGGGCCTTGCTGAATCGCATGGGTAGGACATTCCACGACCAGCGATTCCATTGACGGAGAACGCTCCATGAAACCAGCATCCGAATCGAAAGCTGCCGCGCGCCGGATCGTCGCCTGCGCGGCCGTCGCGCTCCTCGGCGCGGCGCCGGCCGCATGGGCACAGAATTCGCAACGTCCCGGCGAGGGCACCGGCGCGCCCATCCTGTCGCCGCCGGACGACACGTCGGCCCAGGGAACGGGCGGCATGTCGAGCGGCAATACCGCGGCGCCGGCGACCCGCATGCAGGGGCCGCGCGGCGCTTCGCACGTCCGTCCGCCCGTGCGGACCAAGCCGGGCGGCCCGAGCGGCGCCGGGACCGGCGGTAGCGGCAGCACGGGAGGCGGCGCGGCCGGCGGCAGCAGCGGCAGCGGTGGCGCGGGCGGCACCGGCGGCGCGGGTTCCAGCGGTTACTGACGATCACGGTGTCGCGCCGGCCCGGCCGACGCGGCGCGATGGCGGCCGGCGGCCACGCGGCCGTCACGCCGCCACCACGCAGGAGGACATCATGCAATCGAATTACCGGACTTCGTTCGACGCAAGCGACCTCGACCCCGATGAGGTCGAGAACGACGATCTCGATACGGGGGTGAACCTCGACGTCGAGACCGGCAGGATCACGTTTCATGCGGCGTGGGCGCTCGCCCCCCATGCACCGCAGGGCATCGCGCGGCACTCGGTCGTGCTCGCGCTCGACTGCGACACGATGGCGCGCTACGCGGACCTCGACGACGGCGCACGGATGCGCGTGCACGCGATGCTGCACGACAGCGTGCAGGCCACGCTCGAGTCGCTGCCGGAGGACACCGAGGACCTGACGGTGACGGTCGAGCTGACCGACGCGATGCTCGACGCCGCGCGTCACTTGCAATGAGCGCGGCGCGCGCCGCGTCGCCCGAAAGGCGATCCCGCCCCCGTGCGGTCGCGTTACATATTCCGTTGAAATCTTTGCAGACGCCCGACGTGCGGCGAACCGCGCGTACCCACCGGCCGCATACCTGGGGCCGTGGTTGGCCGATACCGGGGTCGTGCCCCGCCGGAACTGTGGCTACGGTCTGCACCAACGGGGAGGCGGCACGCCGCTTGCTACGCCACGGGCATGGCACCACCGGTGCCGCAACACAACAGGGAGCATTCCATGACCGGCAAGCTGGACCATTGCAAGGTAGCGATACTCGCGGTTGACGGCTTCGAGGAAGCCGAGCTCGTCGAACCGCAGCGCGCGCTGGAGGCGGAAGGCGCGCAGGTCGACGTGATCTCGCAGAAGCCCGGTGAGATCCAGGGGCTCAGGCACGTCGACAAGGGCGATCGCGTGAAGGTCGACCGCACGTTCGACGATGCGCGCATCGGCGATTACGACGCGGTCGTGCTGCCGGGCGGCGTCGTCAACGGCGACGCGATCCGGATGCTGCCGGCCGCGCGCGAATTCGTGACCGCGGCCGTCGGCGCGGGCAAGCCGATCGCGGCGATCTGCCATGGCGGCTGGCTGCTCGTGTCGTCGGGGCTGGTCGACGGCCGCACGATGACGAGTTGGCCGAGCCTGCAGGACGACATCCGCAACGCGGGCGGCAAGTGGGTCGACCAGGAGGTCGTGCGTGACGGCAACCTGATCACGAGCCGCAAGCCCGCCGACCTGCCCGCATTCAACGGCGCGCTGGTGCAGTCCCTCGCGTCGCGAGGAGCGTGAGTGATGCCGACCGATTCCGTTCACCGCGTGACACTGACCGACGCGCCGCCGGAGTTCGACGGCGCGGTGCTGCAGATGCGCTTCGTCGTCGAGGTCGACGGGAAGCCGCAAATCTGCGCGATCACGGTCGAAGCGCTCGAGGATCATTTCGGCGCGCGCTCCGCGCTCGAAGCCGACCTGCGCGACGCGTTCGAACGCGGCCGTGCGCGCATCGAAGCCGCGTGCGCGGAAGTGCTCGCCGACGGCAAGGGCGGCGCCGAGCTGCACAGCGGCTACTTCCGCGTGCAAGACAAGGCGGCGGGCAATACGGCACGCGCCGGCATGGCCCGCTCGCGGAAATCGTGAGCCGCACGGCGCAGCTTGGGCGCGCCGCATGGAGCGACCCGTCGCGCCGCCGTTGCCACTCCGTTACATGCGGTTGAAAACTTTGCAGCGGCCGTCACGCAGTTCGCGGGGACACATCGCGCCGCGTGGAGGGCCCGCGCGGGGCGGCTGCGTCCCACATACTGGCACGCTCCCTGCATGTAGCTTCCGTTGTGGGCGCCCAATGCGCGCCCGCGCCGACGCGATGCGCCGCTGCATCGCACGAAGCTGTACAAGGGGGAGACAAATATGCTGACAGCCCATGAATTTGCCGCGCTGTTCCTGGTGTACCGCGCACCGGAACAGATCCAGAGCGACCGCGACGACGTCGTCGCGCTGGTCGAACAACAGTTGATCGAGATACGTCGCGACGCGTCGGGCGCGAGCCGTCCCGCGCTGACCGCCGACGGGTTGTCGATCGTGCAGTGCATGCAACGGCACGGCGGCGCCGACGTGTGATGCAATCATGTAACGCGATCGCTCAATCGCGATCCCGCGCCGGCCCGCACTCGGTTCAGCGCGTGATCGCGACCGACGCATTGACCTGCACGACCGGCGAATCGTCGTCGAACGGCGGCGCGTACAGGAAGTGGTCGATCACGCCGGGTTCGAACAGCAGGCAGTAGGTCGAGCCGCCGTACTGGAAATAGCCGATCTCGTCGCCCTTGTCGATGCGCTGCCCCGGCACGACCTCGATCACGCACGACGACACGTCGCCCATCCCGACGAACACACCCACCACGGTGCCGATCCCCGGATCGTCGCAGTCGATCGCGATTACCGCGCGCGCGGCGACCGCCGTCATGTAGCCCTGCGAGTCGTTGAGCCCGGCCGGATCCGGGCCTTCGGCTTCCGCGACCGAATAGTAGGTGCCGTCGACCCGGTACGCATGCGTGACGGTGCCGCGCACCGGCGCGTGCCAGCGGTGATAGTTGTACGCGCTCAGATACGCTTGATAAAGATCGCCGCCGACGAAGCGTTCGGCGAGCGGCAGCCGCGCCGGCGTGAAGATGTCGCGCAGCGAATACGGCTGCCCCTTGATCCAGAACGTGTCGCGGATCTTCAGGTTGGACGCGGTGTGATACGGCTGGGCCTCGCATGCGCTGACGATCACGTGCGGATCGCCCGGCGCCGCGACGGGCCGCGCATCCGCGCGAAACCGGCGCGTGAAGAAGTCGTTCCACGAAGCGAAGCCCCAGTGCGGCTGATCTTCCTGGTACTGGAACTGCGACAGGCCCAGCCGCTCGCGCGCTTCGTCGCAGAACCAGCCGTCGGGCGCCGACGTGTCGAGATGCGCGCACGAATGCGGGCCGCCGAGGAAGTCGCACCACACGTTCAATACCTGCTTCAGGTGCGCGTTGACCGCCGCGTCGCGAAACACCGCGTGGCCCGACGGCATGCACATCGGCCAGTCGAGGAACGCGTTCAGCGGGCACACGATCAGGCTCGATTCGCTGAACGGCGGCGTGTAGGTCATCAGATGGTCGATCACGGTCATCAACTCGCCGATCGACGCGTAGCCGAGCTTGCGACCCGATTCCAGCGCCTCGTCGATCGCACGCGTGAGGCTCATGCGCAGCACGGCATTGTCGTCGAACAGGCGCGCGAGTTCCTGCACGGCCGGCGTGCGCAGCCGTTGGCCAGCATGCGCGCGCGCTTCGCCCGCAATTTTTTCGCGATATGCGGCCATGTGCGCTTCCTCGCGGGCCATCCATCCGCCCAGGCGATGGCGTGTGGCCGGTGGCGTGCTGCGGTCTGTCGGCATGTTTAACTCCGGCGCGGGTTGGGGTACGAAACGGATACCAAGGAATAGCAAGGCGCTTGCCCGACGCGCGGCACCGAAATTGCGGCGCTCGGCCGACAGTTTCTTTCGATGCCACAGGAGGGCAAACATGAGCGCGGATTCGAATGGACGACAGACCAACGACGCGGCTTCGACCGGCGAGCGCCGCGGTGGCGAGCAGCGGACCGTGACGCCGACCCGCACGCGGGCGCGGGTGCGCGCGGCGACGTCGCGTGACGTCAAGCGTCGCAGCGAGCGCGGCGGCGGAAACGGGCCGATAGCGACGAGCGGGAATGACGCGACGGCCAAGCCGCTGTGGGAAGACGACCGCGGAGAGATGCCGCCGGAAGAGTGGTCGTGATGATGTAACGGGCGCCGGGCCGGAAATCGGTGCGGTGCCGGCGACTCAGTCGCCCGATTCCGGCAACGCCCGACGCCTTTTTGCGATGCCTGGGTGTGTTCCTTTCCGGCGCCTGCAAGGAATCACGAGCGGCCCGTGCGTCTCCGTCCCGAGGCTCCCGACGCAGTGAGCAAGCGATGAAGTTCCATTGTTTCCATATTTCGAGTATTATCGAAACATGGAAACGAACCAGACCATTGCCGCGCTCTCGGCGCTCGCCCACGAATCCCGCCTCGCCATCTTCCGCGCGCTCGTGCAGGCCGGCCCGTCCGGCTTGCCGGCCGGGCAAATCGCGACGCTGCTCGACGTGCCGCCGTCGTCGCTGTCGTTTCATCTGAAGGAACTGGCTCACGCGCAGCTCGTCACGAGCCGCCAGGAAGGCCGCTTCGTGTTCTATTGCGCGAACTTCGCGACGATGAACGGGCTCGTCAGCTACCTCACCGAGAACTGCTGCGGCGGCAATCCGTGCTCGCCGGTTTCCGCCTGTTCGCCCGCCTGCTCCGACGCGACCTAAGCACCCGTTCACGCCCCGCCGATGACCACCAACGTCCTGATCCTCTGTACCCACAACTCTGCGCGCAGCGTGCTCGCGGAGGGCATGCTCAATCACTGGGCCGCGAAGCTCGGCCGCGACGTGCGCGCCTACAGCGCCGGCAGTGCGCCGAGCGGCCGCCTCAATCCGTTCGCGCCGGACGCGCTGACGCGCGCCGGCGTCGACGTCAGCGGATACCGCAGCAAGAGCTGGGACGAATTCGTCGGAGACAACGCGCCGGAAATGCGCATCGTCATCACCGTATGCGACAGCGCGGCCGCGGAGGCTTGCCCGTACTGGCCCGGCAGCCCGGTGAAAGTGCATTGGGGCTACGCCGATCCGTCGAACGCGGCGGGCGGCGATGCAGGCAAGCGGCTCGCGTTCGAACTGACGCGCGAGGCGCTCGGCTACCGGATGCTGCAACTGCTGGCGCTGCCGCTCGAGCGCATGAGCAACGCCGAACTCCAGGCGGCATTGACCGCCATTGCGCAAAACTGAGCGGTCGTCCGGCGGCATGCATGAACCTGCATGCCGCGCGCCTTTCTTCACCCCGAGTCACGTCCGATGAACACGTCCAACGTCATCCCGCCTCGCAATGCCGCCGTCAGGCCCGCGATCAACTTCTTCGAACGCTACCTGACGCTGTGGGTCGCGCTGTGCATCGTCGCCGGCATCGCGCTCGGCCAGCTGCTGCCCGGCCTGTTCCAGCGGATCGGCCGCATCGAGTACGCGCAGGTCAACCTGCCGGTCGGGCTGCTGATCTGGGTGATGATCGTGCCGATGCTCGTGAAGGTGGACTTCGGCGCGCTGCATGAAGTGCGCCGGCATGTGAGGGGGATCGGCGTCACGCTCGCCGTGAACTGGCTCGTCAAGCCGTTCTCGATGGCTTTCCTCGGCTGGCTGTTCGTGCGGCAACTGTTCGCGCCGATGCTGCCGGCGGACCAGCTCGACAGCTACATCGCCGGCCTGATCCTGCTGGCCGCCGCGCCGTGCACGGCGATGGTGTTCGTGTGGAGCCGGCTCACGGGCGGCGATCCGCTATTCACGCTGTCGCAGGTCGCGCTGAACGACAGCATCATGGTGATCGCGTTCGCGCCGCTGGTCGGGCTGCTGCTGGGGATGTCCGCGATTACCGTGCCGTGGGCGACGCTGCTCACGTCGGTGGTGCTCTATATCGTGATTCCGGTGATCCTCGCGCAGCTTTGGCGCAAGCGGCTGCTGACGAACGGGCAGGCCGCGTTCGATGCCGCGATGGCGAGGATCGGCCCGTGGTCGATCGCCGCGCTGCTCGCCACCCTCGTGTTGCTGTTCGCGTTCCAGGGCGAAGCGATCCTCAAGCAGCCGCTGGTGATCGCGTTGCTCGCGGTGCCGATCCTGATCCAGGTGTTCTTCAACGCGGCGCTCGCGTACTGGCTCAACCGCGCGGTGGGCGAGAAGCACAACGTCGCGTGCCCGTCCGCGCTGATCGGCGCATCCAATTTCTTCGAACTCGCCGTCGCGGCCGCGATCAGCCTGTTCGGTTTTCACTCCGGGGCGGCGCTGGCGACCGTCGTCGGCGTGTTGATCGAGGTGCCGGTCATGCTGCTGGTGGTGCGCATCGTGAACCGGTCGAAGGGCTGGTACGAGCGCGTTTGAGCCAACTCCGGAATCCATCCATGACCGACCGACTGACCGACCTGCCGCAACTCGATCCCGCTTTGTTCCAGGTGCCGGACGCGAGCCGCTTGCGGCCGGCGTCGCCGTCCACCCATCCGCCGCGTTTCCTGCTGCTGTACGGTTCGCTGCGCGAGCGTTCGTTCAGCCGCCTGCTGGTCGAGGAAGCCGAGCGCCTGCTCACGGCGATGGGCGCGGAGGTGCGCGTGTTCAATCCGAGCGGCCTGCCGCTGCCCGACGATGCGCCGGAGAGCCATCCGAAAGTCGTCGAACTTCGCGAACTGGTGATGTGGTCGGAAGGGATGGTGTGGTGCTCGCCGGAACGACACGGCGCGATGACGGGCATCATGAAGTCGCAGATCGACTGGATTCCGCTGTCGGTCGGCGCCGTGCGGCCGACCCAGGGCAAGACGCTCGCGGTGATGCAGGTCAGCGGCGGCTCGCAGTCGTTCAACGCGGTGAACCAGATGCGCGTGCTGGGGCGCTGGATGCGCATGCTGACGATCCCGAACCAGTCGTCGGTGGCCAAGGCGTTCATGGAATTCGACGAAGCGGGGCGGATGAAGCCGTCGGCCTATTACGATCGGGTCGTCGACGTGCTGGAGGAGCTGGTCAAGTTCACGCTGCTGACGCGCGACATCGGCCCGTATCTGGTCGACCGGTACAGCGAGCGCAAGGAAAGCGCGGAGGAATTGTCGAAGCGCGTGAATCAGCGCGGGATCTGAGGGGCAAGGTGCCGTCAATCCAATCGGGAGTCGATGTCATGCAACTTCGCTCGGCAGCGTTATCCGACCTGGCCTCGATCGAGGCATTGCTGCGCGCTTCGAACCTGCCGACTGCCGGTGTCGCGGAGCATCTGGGAAACTTCGTCGTGCTTGCCAATCCGCCCGACTTGATTGGATGCGGCGGTATTGAATACCACGAAGACTGCGCGTTGATCCGGTCGGTTGCCATCGTGTCGCACGCGCGCGGAAACGACCTCGGCAGCGCGATCGTGGAGCGGCTGATCGCGGCGTGTCGAGCACGCTCCGTCCGGTCTATCGGACTGCTGACGACGACCGCGGAGGACTATTTCGCCGGCTTTGGTTTCGTGCCCGTTGCCCGTCAGGATGTACCGGGGCCGCTGCTGGCGTCCAGCCAGTTTCGTGGCGTGTGTCCGCAGACGGCCACGGCGATGTTGTTGGCGTGTTGAGCGGTTAGGCGGGACCGCCGTGTGAAGGTGGACCTCCGGGCGCCGGCCGCCTTTGCACGAAACCGATTACGGCTCGCGGCGCTTCGTATCGACTGCCACCAGCACCGCAACCGGCAACGCCGCCAGACAGCGAGCGAGCCGCATCATGCCGCCCGGCGCCTCGATTTCGCTTGCGTCGTTCAGCCAGTCGATCCACCGCTCGCTGGCGCCGCGCGGCAGCACCACGGCGGTATCTCCCCATTCATGAGGCTCGACGCGCGGCAATTCCGGCGCTTCGCCAAGCCATCCGCACGCGAGTCGCGTGGCGATCACCACGATCGTGGCGCTTTCGTCGCACCGGGCGAACGCCACCGCATGCCGTCCGAGCCTGCCGCGCACGCGCAGCGGCACATAGGCGCCCTCCGCGAACGTCGCGGGCCAGCGCGTGCGCAGCGCGAGCATCCGCTCGACGAGCGCGCGCTTCACGCGCGCATCGGGCCAGTGCCGCAGATACGCGGCGACCGGTTCGTCGACCCGTTCGGCCGCGAGCGCGGCAAACGGCACGTCGCGCCGGTTGTCCGGATCGACGAGCGAGTGATCCCAAGACTCGGTCCCCTGGTACAGATCGGGCACGCCCGGCGACGCCAGTCGCAGCGCCGCCTGCGCGAGACTGTTGACGACGCCGGCCGGCGCGATGCGCGCGACGAACGCATGCAGCCGGTGCACGAAATCGCCCGCGCCGTGCGGCGTCAGGATCGCGCGCACGAACTGCTCGCAATCGCGCTCGTAGTCGGCGTCCGGCGCGAGCCAGTCCGTATGCTGTTTCGCTTCGCGCAATGCCTTCGTCTGCCAGCGCACCACGCGCTCCGCCAGCGCGGCAAGCGCGGTCGCATCGTCGGGCGCGAGCCCCGGCGGCCAGCAGCCGACGAGCGTCTGGTACAGCATCGCTTCCGCGGCCGGCCCCGGCGCCCACGCGAGATCGCGATGCGCGCCGCCGCGGTGCGGCTGGTTCAGCGCGGACCAGTCGAGCGACACCGCGCGCCAGGCGTCGGGCATTTCGCTGAGCACCGCGAGCCGCACACGCGCATCCTCGCCGCGCTTGTGATCATGCGTCGCGGTCGCGATGAGCGTATGGGGAACGGTGCGCGCGCGACGCCGGTTGCGCGCATGGAACGCGCCGCGCGACAGGCTGAAGTCGCCCGCGTCGGCGCCGACCTCGTTGCGCGACAGCAATCGCCCGTACCGGTAGTTGGCCGTATCCTCGACGCCCTTCGCGGCGAGCGGCGCGGTGAGCTGCGCGAACGCGACACGCGCCGCGTGCAGCAGCGCGGCATCCGCGCGCGGCACGCGCATACCCGGCAGCCCGAGCCAGCCGGCGACGCGATCGAGCGCGTAGCGGTCGGACGGATCGATCGCGGCGCACGCCGCGTCGTACGCGAGTGCCAGCACGCGACCATCGGCGCCGGCGGGCTCATCGCCGGGCGTGGGATACATCCGGTATACGGGCAGATGCACGGCCAGTTCGCCCAGCACGCGATGGATCGCGATCCGGCTGACGTCGCGCGTCGCGGGCGCCGCACGCGCGATGCGGTGCAAGGCTCGCGCGACGCGCGCGTGTTCGCCGGCGAGCTGCCGCATCAGCACCCGCCGCTTGCCGGCCACCGCTTCCTGCGCGAACGAGCGCGCGGACCCCGACACGGCCGCCCAGTGCGCGGCGAGCGGCGCGGCGCCGGCCGGGTCGTGCAGCAGCGCGGCGACGTCGTTCATGAAGTCGTAGCCGGTCGTGCCGTCGACGCGCCAGTCTTCGCGCAGTGTCTCGCCCGGCGCGAGGATCTTCTCGACGACGACATACGGGCGCTCGTCGCGCTGCGCGGCGAGCCGCGCATGCAGGCGCCGGCAGTACGCGCGCGGATCGGCGAGGCCGTCGACGTGATCGACGCGCAGGCCGTCGATGTAGCCGGCCGCATGGAGGCCCAACGGCAGCGCGTGCACCGCGTCGAACACCGCGTCGTCCTCGACGCGCACGGCCGCGAGCGTCGCGATGTCGAAGAAGCGCCGCCAGTTCAGCTCGTCGGCGGCCGTGCGCCACCACGCGAGCCGGTAGTGCTGGCGTTCGAGCAAGCGGTGCAGGCACGCGCGCGAGCGTGCGCGGCGCGGGTCGGCGCCGCGCAATATCGCATCGAACGCATGTGGACCCTGTGCGGCGGCGTAGTCGCGCAGCGCCGCGTGCGCGGCCGCAACGTGCGGGCCGCCGCGCGCCGACGCGGCGGCGAAACGCTCGGCGAGCGCGTTCAGGTCCGCGCGGTTCGCGATGCGCAGGATCTCCGCGTAGGTCGCGATGGCGACCGGCAGCCGCCTGCCCGGGCAGGTGATGAAGAAGCGCCCGGCCGCTGGATCGGCACCGAGCGTGATGTCGCCGGCCGCGAGCGCGTCGCCGTAGGGCGCGCCGAGGCAGGGCAGCAGCACCTTGCCGTCGAGCGCCGCATCGGGCGGGTGCCAGTCGATGTCGAAGTAGTGCGCGTACGGGCTCGCCGGTCCCCATTCGAGCACGTCGTTCCACCAGCCGTTCGACGCGCCGCCGACTCCCATGTGGTTCGGCACGATGTCGACGATCACGCCGAGGCCGCGCGCACGCAGCGTGTCGACGAGGCGCCGGAAGCCGGCTTCGCCGCCGAGTGCCGTGCTGATCGCGCGATGGTCGACGGTATCGTAGCCGTGCAGCGAACCGGGCTCGGCCGTCGTGATCGGCGACAGGTACAGGTGGCTCACGCCGAGGCGCGCGAAATAGTCGGCGTGCACGGCCGCGTCGTCGAACGTGAAGCCCGCGTGCAGTTGCAATCGCAGGGTCGCGCGCGGCGTCATGCGTCGTCCTCCGGGGCTTGGCGTGCGTGCTCGATCGCCGCGATGCGTGTGCGCGCGTCGGCGTCGAACAGCGCGTCGACCGCGCGCGGCAGCCGGCGCAGCCAGTTCGGATGGCCGCACGGCGGGCCGGGGAGATTCGGTTGCTCGTCCAGCGCGAGCAGATCCTCGAGCGGCACGATCGCGAGCGGCGACGGACTGCGCGCGACGTACGCGAGCGCTGCGCCGACGGGCGGCGTGTCGGCGGATGGGATCGGATCGCCGGCCGGTGCGCAGGCCGCGTGCTGCAACGCGCGCCACAGCGCCGCGCGGTCGGTTTCGCGTTCGGCCTGGGCGGCGCGGAGGTCGAAAGAAGCCGGGGGTGGCGCGTCGCGGCCGTCATCCTGGGCGGGAGCATCGCTACGCAGGACCGGATCGATCCGTGCGTCGTGGCCGGTGTCGTGTGCGGCCGCGGCGCGGCCGACGTCGCCACCGGCATGGTGCGGCTTGGCCGGCGCCGCAGCGGCCTCAGCCGCAACCCGCCGCCATTCGAGATCGACACCCCGCCACCAGCCGGCCACGGTCGGCAGGTCATGCGTCGACGTCATCGCGATCGTGTCGCGATCCCACGCGGACGGCGGCCGAAACGCGCCCTCCGCGTCGCGTTCGAACCACAGCACGCGCATCCCGGCGATGCCCTGCGCGCCGAGCCGCTCGCGAAAACCCGCCGGCACCGTGCCCAGATCCTCGCCGATCGCCACCGCCCGGTGCCGCGCGGCCTCCAGCGCGACGAGCCGCACCAGATCGTCGAGCGGATAACGCAGGTACGCGCCGTTGCGCGCCGATCCGCCTTCCGGCACGATCCACATCCGCGCGAAGCCGAGCACATGATCGATGCGAATCCCGCCGGCATGGGCGAAGGCCGCGCGCAACAGGTCGATGAACGGCGTGAAGCCGTTCGCGCGCAGCGCGGCAGGCGTCCACGTCGTCACGCCCCACGCCTGGCCGTCCGCATTGAACAGGTCGGGCGGTGCGCCGACCGACACGCCGCGCAACAGCGTCGTGCCGTGCGCCCACGCGTCGCTGCCCGCGCGATCGGATCCGACCGCGAGGTCGGCGATCAGCCCGACCGCCATCCCGGCATCGCGCGCCGCCTGCTGCGCATCCCCGAGCGCGCGCGACGCGCACCATTGCAGGAACGTGTGGAACGCAATCGCGTCGGCATGGGCGTGCGCGAATGCGTCGACCTCGGCCGTGGCCGGCATCCGCCACTGCGCGGGCCATTGGCGCCAGTCCGCGCCGATCCCGTGATCGATGCAGAACGCCTGCAGCGCGTCGAAGCGCGCATGCGCGTCGAGTGCCGCACCGCCCGCCGCGCGAAACTGCTCGAACGCGTCGCGTGAGGGCTCGCCGTTTGCACGCCACGCATCGAAGCATGCGCGCAGGCGTCGCAGTTTCAACGGCAGCACCTGCGGCCAGTCGATCAGCGGCGTATCCGGCGCGGGTGCGACGTCCGCCGCCGCGCCGTTCGTGCGCCGCACGACATCGGCCCCCGGTACCGCATCGCAGTCGAGATACGCGACGTTGTGCCAGCGTCGCGACGACGGCGAATACGGGCTGTCGTGCTCGGGCAGCGCCGGATAGCCGGCATGCGTCGGGCTGATCGCGACCGCGTCGGCGCCGTGCCGTGCCGCGTGCGCGGCGAGGCCCGCGAGCGCGGTGTAGTCGCCCGCGCAGTCGTCGCCCGCGC